>CAZONP010000042.1:0-14306 GCA_964581155.1 uncultured Candidimonas sp.
CGCCGGCCTTGACCATGGTGGCCGAGTGCAGATAGGCCGAGACGGGCGTAGGCGCCGCCATGGCATTGGGCAGCCAAACATGAAAAGGGAACTGGGCGCTCTTGGTCAGCGCGCCCAATGCCACCAGGATCAGTATGGTCGTGTACCACGGATGGTTGCGGATAAGATCGCCCGAGGTCAGGACGACGTCCAAGTCATAACTGCCCACCACATGGCCAAGCATAAGCATGCCGGCCAACAGGCATAAGCCGCCGCCTCCTGTGATCGTCAACGACATGCGCGCGCCGCGCCGGGCATCCAGCCGGTGATACCAGTACGCGATCAGCATGAAGGACGACAGGCTGGTCAGTTCCCAGAAGACGACAAGCTGAATCAGATTGCCCGATAGGACGACACCCAGCATCGACCCCATGAACGCCTGGAAAAACGCGAAAAACCGGGGTGCCGGGTCTTGCGGCGACAGGTAATACCGCGCGTATAGAACAATAAGTGCGCCCATGATGGTGATGATCATGGAGAACAGCCACGAATACCCGTCCATGCGTAGCGTGAAGTCGACGCCGAAGCTTGGCAGCCAGGGGACGGTGGTTTTAAGTACCAGGCCGTCGACCACGTGCGGAAATTGCGCGAACACCAGTATGGCGCATGTTACGGCCACCGCGCCGGCCAGCCAGGCTTCGAGCTTGCGCGCGTTCGACGGCAATAGGGCAGCGATAATGCTGCCTGCGAAAGGCAGGGCAAGAATATATACAAGAGGCATCAGGAACGGCAGGCAGGTGAACGGTTCAGCCCTAATGATACGATAAGATGCGTCTGCTCCCGGGGAACTCCTGGATTTTCCGGCGGGAATCGGTCTTATCCGCTATTCATTCAGCGCTTGACGTAGGTCAAAAATCCTTTTGATCTTAAAATGCATAATGTCGCACTAAAGTCGCCCGCATCATGTCGGTGGCGTGCGCGGCGCGCCGGAATGGGCGCGTCAGCCTCAACCGGAGCAAGGCAATGGACGCCGCCCAGCCACAACCACACAGTGCCACCACCGTATCGTTTCCCGATATCGAGATATCCGAATCGCTGATTCGCCGTTTCGACAATTCCGGTCCCAGGTATACCTCGTACCCGACTGCCGACCGGTTCCTGGCCAGCTTCGCCGAGCCGTCGTACCTTGGCTACCTGGCCCAACGCGCCAATGCCACAAGTAATCCGCCCCTGTCGGTCTACGTGCATTTGCCGTTTTGCGAGTCACTTTGCTACTTCTGCGCCTGCAACAAGATCATTACGCAGGATCACGGCCGCTCGGCCGAGTACCTGGACTATCTTGACAAGGAAATGGCGCTGGTCAGCAGCCATCTGGGCACCGACCGGAAAACCGAGCAATTGCATCTGGGCGGCGGCACGCCCACGTTTCTTAGTTCGGGGGAACTGACTCGGCTAATGGAGTCACTGCGCCGCAATTTCGACTTCGCGCCCAACGCCGAACTGGGGGTCGAGATCGACCCGCGCACGGTGACCGATGCCACGCTTTCGATGCTGGCGGGCCTGGGATTCAACCGCACCAGCTTCGGGGTGCAGGATTTCGACCCGCAGGTGCAGGCGGCGGTTAACCGCATCCAGCCGCTGGAGATGGTCGAGAAAGCCTTGGTGGCCAGCCGCAACGCGGGTTTTCAGTCGGTCAATGCCGACCTTATATACGGTCTGCCCAAACAGACGCTCGCCAGCTTCGACCGCACACTGGACCAGATTATCCGGCTGTCGCCTGATCGCATCGCCTTGTACAACTACGCGCATCTACCGACGCGCTTCAAGGCGCAGCGGCTTATTGTTGCCAGCGACCTGCCGACGGCCGAGGACCGCCTGCAAATTTTCCTGTTGTCGACACGCCGACTGCTCGAAGCCGGCTATGTGTATATCGGGCTCGACCACTTCGCCAAGCCCGATGACGAGCTGAACAAGGCTCGCCTGAACAAGAGCTTGCATCGCAATTTTCAGGGCTACACGACCCGCGCGGAATGCGACTTGGTTGGCCTGGGTGTGTCGGCCATCGGCAAGGTGGGTAGCTCGTATAGTCAGTCGGTCCGTACCATCAATGCCTACTATCAGTCGCTCGACGAAGGCCGTCTACCCATCGAAAAGGGTTTCGATCTGTCGCCCGACGACCTGCTGCGGCGCGAAATCATCATGACCCTGATGTGCAGCATGCCGGTGGACTTTGCGGCAATCAACCGGGACCACCATATTGATTTTCGCAGCTATTTCGAAGCCGAATTGTCGCGCCTGGAGCCCTACGAGGAAGCCGGGTTGATGCGAACCACAGAGCAGGGAATAACTATTACCGCCAAGGGCCGGCTCTTTGTCCGCGCAATAGGAATGGTGTTCGACAAGTACATGGGGCAGCCCACTGTGTCTACCTATTCGAAGCTTATCTAGGTGTTGGACCTTGCGTTGCCCGGCGAAGCAACCAGGGTCTTCATGCGCAACAAATAAATGCTCACGCCCACGCCGGGAATAAGCAGGAACAACCTGACTGGAAGTATTGGCACGAACCAGGCGGAAATGCCCAAGGACGACCACAGAAATATAAGGGCAACGATTTTGGTTTTTAAAGGTATGCCCCGACCGCTTTGAATATTGGCCAGGTGTTGCCCGAACAGCCTGTTTTGCAGCAGCCAGCGATGCAGGCGTTCGGAGCCGCGCATGTAGCATGCCGAGGCCAGCAGTACGAAAGGTGTTGTTGGCAGCAGCGGCAGGAACAGGCCCAGTACGGCAAGCAGCAGGGCCAGTGTTCCAAGAATGTTGAACAGTATTTTTATCACGATGGCTTTTCTGCGTTGAACGTGCCGAGCGTGGTGCGGGGCGCGGCACCGTTACAGGATTCTAGCAACATGACGACAAGGAATATACGCGTTCAGGACTTTCTTTCGAAACTTCCCCTGTTCAACGAGCTCGAGCCGGATGAGCTCGACGACATTGCCCTGGGTACGACCGAAATACAGGCCGCTCGTGGCGAGGTGATCTTTCATCGCGGAGAGCCGTGCATCGGTTTTCATACCGTCGTGTATGGCCAAGTGAAGCTGATGTTCGTTTCCCCCATGGGGGGCGAGAAAGTCGTTCGCCTGATCGGACCCGGCGACAGCTTCGGCGAGGCCCTGATGTTCATGGACAAAAACTACATCGTCAGCGCCCAGGCGCTGGCCGACACCTTACTGCTGCACGTTGATAAAGACACACTGGTGAAGGAAATCGACAAACGCCCCGGCTTCGCGCGAAAAATGCTGGCCGGACTGAGTCAACGGCTGCATGCGTTGATCAGCGACGTGGAGTCCTATTCCTTGCGCTCGGGCACGCAGCGAGTCATTGGCTATCTTCTAAAAGGCGAAACCTGTGAAGATGGCCAGCAGTTTCGGCTGGAAACCAGCAAGACTGTCATTGCGTCGCGCCTGAACCTGACGCCCGAGCACTTTTCGCGCATCTTGCACGACCTTAGCGTCAGCGGCCTGATTATCGTCAGCGGCCGCGACATTACCATACTTGACTCCGCGAAATTAAGCGCTTACCAAGGCTAGCCGCCTGCCAGGGCCAGCGCAATCTGCCTTTTTGCCCGACGATACAAACGCAGCGCCGATGCCATGTTCCAGCCCAGCCATGCCGAAGACAATATGACGGCGGCGCCGGCCGCCTGAGTGAATGTCTGTGGCCAGAGTCCGGCGGCAAGCAGGAGCGCCAGGCTAAGCAAATGTGCCCAATACTGGGGGCGCGCCACGTGATCCGGGATAATGTCTTTTACCTTGGGTACGACGCGCAAGGCAATCTTCAGGTCTTTCTGGGCGGCATGCCACAACAGAAACGGAATGATCTTGTACAGCATCCCGTTGACGGCCGACCATGCAAAGCCCGCCATGAACAGGATGCCCAGCGTCATCGCGTGGTCCGAGCCTGACAAGGTCTGCGCCAGCCACACTGGCGTGCAACAGGCCAGACTTACCATGGATGTGCGCCAAAACAGCGTAGTTGTGTCGGCCTTTGGCCGCTTACGCGTCCAGAGTAGGTAAAACGTGGTGGCGGCGAATATGACATAAGCAGCCCCCAGCCAAGCCCCCGCCACGCGAACGATGGCCTGGGCGTATACCTGGTACCAGAGGCCTGCACTAAGCGCCAACAGCAATGCAAAGATGGACACGGGCAGCCATTTGCTGATGGTGCGTGGATACAGTTCGGTTACCTGGAAAATGGGAATGACCTGAAAGGAAATGCCGATGACAAGCAGGCCCACCCACCCCAGCAAACCCCAAGCGGCATGAATGTTGGTGAGTGTGGCGTACGGCAGTGGCATCGACCACGCCAGTCCACTGGCCAGGGTAACGCCAAGCACGGCGGTGACCAGCAATGCCGCCAGCGCCAGGCGAACAGCCGCGAGAATTTCGGTCGACCCCGGCAGGACTTTGCTGCGGGATCGCCGCAAACCCAGCGCGCTGGCGCAAAGAAACCAGCCAAATGCGATGGCAAGCAGCATTAGCGCCAACGTGAACAGCCAGGGTAGTGGCCACAAAAAGGCACCCGATAGGCAAAGCGCGCCCAAGCCGAGGCCGGCATGAACCACCGTAGCCGTGATACGCCCGCCGGCGACGGTTACGCCGGTGGCCACCGGAAGAATTTGCATCAGTGCGCCCAGCATGGCGCTGCCCAATATGCCCAGGGTAAGCAGATGAGTGATGGCCAGGGAATAGTCGGTCCAGCGCGAAGCAAGTGCCTGTGGTCCCGCCACCAGCAAGGTAAGGCCTGCCAAGACGCCGAATAGGGGTACGTTCAGAAAGAAGCGCAGCGGCACCGACAGTGCCGGCGAATCATTGAAAGAAAGCGCGCGTTGCATTAGTTCCGGTGCCAAATCACGATTTCGTAGCGGAAATCGGCACTGTTATGCGCTTCGTACAGAAAGCCGTTGTTTTCCAGCATGGGATAGAGCGGACGGGGCTCGCGGTCGATTAGCATGCGCAGGCGCTGGTGTCTTGGTAGTGTCGAAAGGGCATCAAGCACCCGCTCCAGTGGCTCGGGCGCTTCCAGGCCGCGGACGTCCAGGATGATTTCTTGGGTGGGTTGCTCGGGATTCATTGGGATTCTGTGATGCGTGATGGTTGACACCGGATTGTCGCCCAATTCTATGCATAGGTATAGGCGCGACCCCGAATGACCACACGGCGAACCCGGCATTCTTACAGGAAGTAAACGACATAACCTTGATATTTGTTAAGGAATTACAAGCGTTTCGGTTGCATAGTGACAGCTGCGTTTTCACGCCTATTATTCAGGAAGGACAATTATTGTGTTGCAGACTGCACTCGAACGACTCAAGTTAAAAGGCAAGTCGCTGCTGCCTATCGTGCAAGGCGGAATGGGCGTGGGTGTTTCCGCTCATCGGCTGGCGGGCACAGTGGCATCGCTTGGCGCGGTCGGCACGATCTCCAGCGTGGACTTGCGCCGCCACCACCCGGATCTTATGGTTCAAACCGGCCGCTCGCGCGACAAGGAACTTATCAATTCGGTCAACCTCATCGCGCTCGATCGCGAAATCATCGCGGCAAAAAAGCTGGCCAAGGGTAATGGCCTGGTCGCAGTCAATGTCATGAAAGCCGTGGCCGAATACGCGGCCTGCGTACGCCAGGCGTGCGAAAGTAATGCCGACGCGGTGGTGGTAGGGGCGGGCCTGCCGCTCGACTTGCCCGAACTTACGTCCGACTTTCCCAAGGTCGCACTCATTCCCATCCTGTCCGATGTACGGGGCATCAGCGTCATCCTGAAAAAATGGATGCGCAAGAACCGCTTGCCGGACGCCATCGTCATAGAAAACCCGCGTTATGCCGCCGGCCACCTGGGCGCGGCCAGCGCCGAAGCCGTGAAGAACCCCAACTTCGCATTCCCCGTGGTGCTTGAAGGCGTCCTCCAGTTGTTCAAGGATCTCGGCCTGGAACGCGAACGCATTCCGCTAATCACCGGTGGCGGCATCCATACCCACGAACAAGTATGCAATCTTATGGGCCTGGGCGCCAACGCGGTGCAATTGGGCACGCCTTTCGCCGTCTCGGAAGAGGGCGACGCGCACCCCAATTTCAAGAAGGTGCTGGTTGAAGCCAAACCGGAAGACATCGTTACCTTCATGAGCGTTGCCGGCTTGCCGGCCCGCGCCGTGCGCACGCCATGGCTGGCCAACTACCTGGAAAAAGAAGAAAAATTGCAGCGTATGGCCAAGCCCAAGAAATGCACGGTCGGTTTCGATTGCCTGGCGCAATGCGGACTGCGCGATGGCATCAGCAAGCACGGCCAGTTCTGCATCGACACGCAACTGGCCTTTGCCCTCGCAGGCGACATCAAGCGCGGCCTGTTCTTCCGCGGCTCCGAAAAGCTGCCGTTTGGCAATGCCATCCGGCCCGTGCGTGAACTCATCGACTATCTCTTGAACGGTATACGACCGGCATTGGCTGCCGTATCAGCGCCTACCGTGCGCATGTCAGACGCGCTCCTACCCGCCTGATATTTTTGTTTTCTTGCCCCGCTCGGGGTTCTTATGGCCGCCGCCTTTGCTGACAGTACAGACGGCGGCCGTGGATACCTGCGTCCGCAGTTTCCGCAATACCCCGTCATTACAAAGGTCGATCCTATGACACCGACTCCTGCTTCATTACCCGTAGCGATGGCCGCCACCGGGTCGTCTCCGATGGAACTGGTTTGCCCAGCCGGCAGCCTGCCGGCGCTGAAACTGGCTATCGATAACGGGGCGGACTGCGTCTATTTGGGCTTTCGTGACGTGACCAATGCCCGGAACTTCGCGGGACTGAATTTCGATGAGGCCGCCATCAACGAGGGAATACGCTACGCGCACTCCAATGGGCGCAAGGTGTTCCTGGCGCTGAACACCTATCCGCAGCCGGCAGGTTGGCGCCTTTGGCGCGAAGCGGTCGATCGTGCTGCGCATTCGGGTGTCGATGCCATGATCGTGGCCGATCCCGGCCTTATGCAATACGCCAGTCAGCACCACCCCGAACTACGGCTGCATTTGTCGGTTCAGGGCTCGGCCACCAATCATGAAGCCATCAACTTTTATCGTGATCAGTTCAATATCCAGCGCGCCGTGCTGCCGCGCGTGCTGTCGCTCGCCCAGGTGGAGCAAGTCACGGGCAAGACTCCGGTGGAAATCGAAGTCTTCGGCTTTGGCAGCCTGTGCGTCATGGTCGAAGGGCGTTGCGCGCTGTCTTCGTATGCCACCGGGGAATCGCCAAACACCCATGGTGTGTGTTCGCCGGCCAAGTCAGTGCGGTGGCAACAGACCGACGCCGGCTTGGAATCGCGGCTGAATGGTGTGCTCATCGACCGCTACGCCGATGGTGAAAACGCAGGCTACCCCACGCTATGCAAAGGCCGCTTCGATGTGGCCAACGAAAACTATTACGCGCTGGAAGAGCCCACTAGTCTGAATACGCTCGAATTATTGCCCAAGCTTGCGCAAATGGGCGTGCGGGCCATCAAGATCGAAGGGCGGCAACGTAGCCCCGCGTATGTTGCACAGGTAACCCGGGTATGGCGCGATGCCATCGATCAATGCACCGCCAGCGCACAACGCTATTCGGTGAAACCTGCATGGATGGCCGAACTGAACAAAGTCGCCGAAGGGCAGCAACATACGCTGGGCGCATACCACCGGCCATGGAAATGAATCGAATGCCGGCGGATAACGCCATCGGAAAACTCAGAAAACGGGAGGCACGATCGTGCAAATTGCTTTAGGGCCACTACAGTATTACTGGTCGCGCGTGACCACACTGCAGTTTTACGAATCCATGGCGCATGCGCCTGTCGACATCGTCTATCTGGGTGAAACGGTATGCTCGCGGCGGCGTGAACTTCGTTTGGCTGACTGGCTGGAAATTGCCGAGATGCTGGCGGCCGCCGGCAAGCAAGTGGTGTTGTCCACGCAGGTGCTGCTTGAATCCGGTGCCGACATGACTACATTGCATAAAATTGCCGATAACGGCCGCTTTGTGGTCGAGGCCAACGACATGGGCGCGGTGCGCTGCATGCAGGGCAAGCCTTTCATCGCCGGGCCTTATCTGAATGTGTATAGCGCGCCCACGCTGCAAATCCTCGCTGACGTGGGTGCCACCCGCTGGGTCATGCCGCTGGAAATGGGCAGCGACGGCCTGGCCCAGCTGCAAAAAGAACGGCCTGCCGGCATGCAAACGGAAGTCTTCGTCTATGGGCGCATGCCACTAGCATTTTCCGCCCGGTGTTTTACTGCCCGTAATCACAATTTTCCCAAAGACAACTGCCAGTACGTGTGCATGGACCATCCCGACGGCTTACTGTTGGAAACCCGAGAAGGGCAGCCTTTTCTGGCACTGAATGGCATTCAGACCCAATCGGCTCTGGTCTACGCCCTGGTCCATGAATTGCAGGCCTTGCGCGATCTGGCCGTAGACGTCGTGCGCATCAGTCCTCAGTCGCAATATACGTCTGAAATCATCGGGCTGTACCATGGTGTCATTAACGAACACCTGGATCCAACCGATGCCTTCGACCAGATGCGCCCGCTTATGCCGGCCGCGCCCTGTAACGGCTACTGGCATGGCAAGCCCGGGCTGGAGTTATTGGTCGCATAAAGGAGCACACATGTATTACGGCGAGCGGTTCAACAGCATCAGTCACCTGACTGGCGCGGCATTGGCGATTATCGGGGCGGTGGTCCTGGTGGTGGTCGCCGCTCGCCTGGGCGACCCCTGGAAAATCGTCAGCTTCAGCGTTTACGGAACAATGTTGCTTGCCTTGTACTTGTCGTCCACGCTTTATCACAGCCTGCGCGGTCGCGCGAAGAGAATATGGTCGAAGTTTGACCACTGCGCCATTTACTTGTTGATCGCCGGCAGTTACACGCCTTTTGCGCTGGTGAGCCTGCGCGGGGCCTGGGGGTGGTCTTTGTTTGGGGCTGTATGGGCGTTGGCGGTATTCGGAATCGTGCAGGAAATCTGGCTGGCCAAGGGCAAACGCATTCTATCGTTGCTTATCTACGTGGTCATGGGCTGGCTTGCCGTGATTGCCGCCGTTCCGTTGGTCGAAGCGCTTTCCTGGGAAGGCTTCCTATGGTTGGCGGCCGGCGGCCTGGTTTATACCATCGGCATCATTTTCTATATCTTCGACGAAAAATGGCGCCATGCCCACGGCGTATGGCATTTATTCGTTCTAGGCGGCAGCGCCTGCCACTATATTGCGGTTATCGCCTATGTTGCCTAAAGCATGGGTATTCAGGAGTCATCAATGAGTGTCGCGTCGTACCAATTTCCCGCAGCGCTGGGAAAAGTATTGTCCCGTTTGCCCGCTTATCCCGGTTCGGTCTGCTTTGTTGCCGGCCTGAACGTGGCGCTGGCACGGCATTTCCCGCCCGACACCGTGCGCCTGCTGGACCAGAAAAAAATGCGCATACAAGTGCTCGACGCCGGGGTGGCATTCGATTTTATCTGGCGCAACAAGTCGTTCTCCGCCGCGCAGCACACCAACGGCTACGACCTGTGTATTAGCGCCAGTGCGCACGACTTCCTGCTGTTGGCGCAACGCAAAGAAGATCCCGATACCTTGTTTTTCAGCCGGCGCCTGATCATGGAAGGCGACACTGAACTGGGACTGCTGGTGAAGAATACGTTGGACGCGATAGATCTTTCCGTCTTTCTTCCCAAGAATTTCCTGTCCGCGCGCTTATTCAAGCGCGCCTAGGTCAGCCTCAGGCGCCACGCAACGCGAACGATGGGAAAAGGCCGGTAATGGCCTTTATCAATTGAGCGTTCGGGTATGCTGAATCGGCCCCCTGGATAAGGGCGCCGTCGACGCAGCCTTGCGCACGAAAAAGTTGCAAGGCATAGCGCTGCACTCCCATGTTGCTCAATGTTTGTGCGAGCAGCCACAACTGGTCTTCGGGCAGCAAGGCGGGGTGCGCCGTCGTGCGGCACTCATAGTCAACACCGCTGGCCAGGACAGCTTCCAGGCTGGACCACGCATGGTGTCCGCTGCCGGCAATGCCGGTGGTTGTCGCGTAATTTTCCCGTGGCGCTTTGATATCCAGGCCTATCCAGTCCAGCAGGGGCAGGACGCTCGTTAGGCGCGACACATGCGTGCCGCCGCTATGCATACCTATTTTGAAGCCAAGGAGCCGTACTTGGGCGATGGCATCGGCCAGTGCGGGGTCCACCGTGGGTTCGCCGCCGCTGAATACGACAGCGTCTATTAGACCGACACGCCTTTCTAATAAGCCGATGACGTCATCCCAAGAAACCGCGCTGTGGCGGGTTCTAGCCTGGAGTTCGGGATTATGGCAATATCCGCAGCGCCAGGGGCAGCCTTGAACGAAGATCACGCTGGCCAATTGTCCCGGGTAGTCGGTGGCAGTGAACGGCGTGATGCCGCCCACATTCAGACGGCGCGGCGCCCGCGCCCGGACGCGGGGCGGCGGGCCGTGGGGTTTATCAGCTGACAAGATCCGCGCTCTTTTCATTGAAGTATCGGCGTTCGTTGAATTCTCCTTTCTTACCGATATTGAACGAGGACATGGGGCGGTGGTAGCCCATGACGCGTGTCCAGATTTCGCATGGCTGGCGTTCGTCGTCAGTGAGCATCGACGGTGTGTGGCTGGAAGCTTGAAGGTGTTGGGATGTTGTCATGGCAGGGTCTCTCGTGGTTGGCCTTTCGGCGTTTGCGCGCCAGAATTTGGTCGTCGCATGTGGGGCAAAATGGGTGGGCGCCGCCCAGGTAACCGTGTACGGGGCAGATGGAAAAGGTGGGTGTAACGGTGATGTACGGCAGCCGGAATCTGCCGAGCGCACGCTGTACCAGGCGACGGCAAGCCTGCGCGGTCGACAGCGGTTCGGTCATGTACAAATGCAAGACGGTCCCGCCGGTGTACTTGCGCTGCAAGTCGTCCTGGCGTTCCAGCGCCTCGAAGGGATCGTCGGTAAAACCCACGGGCAGCTGCGACGAGTTCGTGTAATACGGTGTTTCCTTCGTGCCGGCTTGCAGAATAGTGGGATAGCGTTTGGCATCTTCCTTGGCGAACCGGTACGTGGTGCCTTCGGCCGGCGTGGCTTCCAGGTTGTACATATTTCCCGTCAGTTCCTGGAATGCGAGCATTCGTGTGCGCACGCGGTCGAGCACCCGCGTGGCGAAGGCGTGGCCCCATTCGGTCGTGATGTCTTGTTCATCGGCGCTGAAATTGCGGATCATTTCATTGATGCCATTGACACCCAGCGTCGAGAAATGGTTGCGCAATGTTCCCAGGTAGCGTTTGGTGTATGGAAAGAGGCCGTCATCCATGTACTGTTGTATGACTTGGCGCTTGATTTCCAGGCTGTCCTTGCCCAGCTCAAGCAATTCGTCCAGGCGTTGCATCAAGGCGGGTTCGTCGCCTGCGTGCACATGGCCCAGGCGGGCGCAGTTTATGGTGACTACGCCCAGCGATCCCGTTTGTTCCGCCGAGCCGAACAAGCCGTTGCCGCGTTTTAGCAGTTCGCGCAGGTCCAGTTGCAGGCGGCAGCACATCGACCGGATCATGTTGGGCTTCAGTTCGGAATTGATGAAATTCTGAAAATAGGGCAAGCCATACTTGGCGGTCATTTCAAACAGCAAGTCGGCATTGGCGCTGTGCCAGTCGAAGTCGTCGGTGATGTTGTAGGTGGGAATCGGAAATGTGAAGACACGGCCCTTTGCATCGCCGGCCATCATGACTTCGATGTAGGCCCGGTTAATCATGTCCATCTCGGGTTGCAGGTCGCCGTAGGCGAAGGGCATCTCGACACCGGCAATCAATGGTATTTGCTCGCGCAAGTCTTCGGGGCACACCCAGTCGAAAGTGAGGTTGGTGAATGGTGTCTGGGTACCCCATCGTGATGGTACGTTCAGGTTGAAGATCAGTTCCTGTATGTATTGCTTCACTTCGGTGTAGCGTAGGCCGTCCTTGCGGATATAGGGTGCCATGTAGGTATCGAACGAGCTGAACGCCTGGGCGCCGGCCCATTCGTTCTGCAAGGTGCCCAGAAAATTGACAATCTGGCCAACGGCGCTCGACATATGGGCCGGAGGGCCGGATTCCACTTTGCCGGGCACCCCGTTCAGCCCTTCGGTGAGCAGCATGCGCAGCGACCAGCCGGCGCAATAGCCCGAGAGCATGTCAAGATCATGTATGTGAAGGTCTGCATTGCGATGGGCGTGTCCGATGGCGGGCGGGTACACATGGCTTAGCCAATAATTCGCGATCACCTTGCCCGAAACGTTCAAGATCAGGCCGCCGAGCGAATAGCCTTGGTTGGCATTTGCATTAACCCGCCAGTCTGCTTTGTCCAGATATTCGGTTATCGACGAGCCGACATCGATTTTAGGCATAGGTGCTCCATAACTATAGGTAGTGGTTATGGATAGAATATATACTATATATAGTGTTTTAGGGTGCGGTCATGCGGATGCTTTGTGAATGCTTGATATGGATTAAGTAACGCGGAATTGTGGAATGCGGCCCGCTGAATAGGCCCCCGGCAAACGAAAAAAAACCGGCATGATGCCGGTATGGATGAGACTGGGGGGTTGCCCGCTTAGGCGACGATGTGGAAGTCGATGACGATTTCCCCCGCTTGACGCGACAAGTATTCAATGGAGATCTGGTCGCCGAAGTGTCCCTGCAACTGCTGCAGCAAGGGGAGGGGGTCGTGATCGTTGCAAAAGCGCATGGTTTCACCCGGCTGAAGCGCGGACAGTGCTCCGAAGATGGCGGCGTGCCGGAAGCGCTTGGCTACGCCGCGTGCGTCGAAGGGGTGGACGTTTTGCGAGAAAACGGGAACGGTAGAGTCTGCCACGATATATTCCTTGAAATGAACGCAGGTGAAACATGCCTGTGCGAGCATGAGAAAAAGTCGCATTCATTATAGGAACGAGGGCGCCGAATACGGCTTGGAACCACATTGTCAATAAGGTTGGGCTTCGGCTTAGTCGGCTGTCTCAAGTGGCCGCTGTGCCGCGCTAATTTCCCACCAGCGCGGCATGAGTTCGCGCATTTGGGGCTGCGCGAATCGGTCGTCTATAAGAAAGATGGCACCACGGTCAGACGGCGAGCGTATGACTCGGCCGGCGGCTTGAATGACCTTTTGCATGCCTGGATACACGTAGGCGTAATTGTAACCATGGCGCGCTCCGAACGTCTTTGCCATGCATAAACGCAACTGCTCGTTGATGGGGTTGAACTGTGGAAGCCCAAGTGAGGAAACGAAGGCGCCAATAAGACGCTTGCCAGGCAGGTCTATGCCTTCGGCAAAGGCACCTCCCAGCACGGCAAATCCTATGCCGGCGCCTTCCGTGTGGAAGCGGTCAAGAAACTTCTCTTTTGCCGATTCATCCATGTTGCGCGACTGCGCCCACACCGGAATCTCGGGAAAGCGGCGGCTGAATTCGGCGGCGACCTGGTCCAGGTAGTCGAAGCTGCTGAAATAGCTAAGGTAGTTTCCGGGGTGGCTGAGAAATCGCCCAGCCATTAACTGCGCAATGGGAATTATCGAGCCGGCACGGTGTAGATAGCGGGTAGATATTGTATCTACAATCCTTACCTGCAATTGGCTCGCCTCAAAGGGGGACTCCACATCCATCCAAGCCGTGCCCTCGGGCAGGCCCAGTATGTCCCGATAGAAGCGCCATGGGCTTAGCGTGGCCGAGAACAGCGTGGCGGTGTGACAGCCCTGGAATCTCGGCTGCAGAAAGGGTGCCGGGACCATGTTGCGTATGCACAGCACAGTGTCCGCGCCGGCACGCGTTGATTGCGGCGACCGTGGGGTTTGGTGCACATCGAAGATCGAATGTGATCCAAAGACCTCGCACAGCCGCACGAAGTGGGCAATGTCGAAGTGCAGGCGTTGCAGTGGCGCATGCGCCATGTGCGGGGCTTGAGCAAAGTAGTCGGAAATGGCGCTGCTCGCGCGCACGAGTGCCGCCTGTAGATTCACGGGGATACAGTCGTATGCCTGGTAAGCGGCGGTTTGGTCGCGCACAGCCTTTCGCCAAGCCCGGGACAAGGCGTCCAGCGGTTTTTTCAGGACGGTGGGGGACGCGTGGCGAACCGCCTTTAGGGCCGTTTCATTCAAACTGGCGCTATACATTCCACGCGCCCGCTCCACCAGGTTATGGGCTTCGTCAACCAGAACACCAACGCGCCACTGGTTTTCTGCAGTCAAGTTATGCAACAGGGCGGACCCGTCGAAATAATAGTTATAGTCGCCAACGACCACGTCGCTCCATTGAGC
>CAZONP010000043.1:0-1685 GCA_964581155.1 uncultured Candidimonas sp.
CATTCAGCGTTCGCACTGTGCCCGGCATCATGGACCTGGCCAGCGGGCGGGTCGAGGTCAAGGATTTGCGTGTGGTGGATATTTTTGACTTGCTCGGCCGCGAGCCGGTGCAGCCGGATCGTCAACTTTTCGAAAGGTGCATACGCGGCAAGGTCGTTATGGTGACGGGCGCGGGCGGCTCTATCGGCAGCGAGCTATGCCGCCAGATTCTGCTCGGCGGCCCCAAGACACTTTTACTTTTTGAACAGAGTGAGTTCAATTTGTACAGCATTCATGCCGAGCTCGAAGACTGTCTGCAGCGAATCGAGCTTGAAACACACGTGATCCCGGTGCTTAATACTGTGCGTAACCAACAACGCCTGTTCGATGTCATGTCCGCGTGGCACGTAGATACTGTGTATCATGCTGCCGCGTACAAGCACGTTCCCATGGTGGAACATAATATTACCGAAGGCGTATACAACAATGTGTTCGGAACGCTCAACGCGGCGCAGGCAGCAATTCTGGCCGGGGTTTCCAACTTTGTGTTGATTTCAACCGACAAGGCCGTGCGCCCGACCAACACCATGGGTAGCACCAAACGCATGGCCGAACTGGTATTGCAGGCGCTTGCCTCGCAGGCGGCTCCATCTCTGTACGGCGACGTCACCCGACTATCCATTACAAACAGTACACGTTTCACCATGGTGCGTTTCGGCAATGTGCTGGGATCCTCGGGTTCGGTCATTCCTTTGTTTCAACACCAAATAAAGACCGGCGGGCCGGTTACGGTCACCCACCCCGACATCACCCGCTACTTCATGACTATTCCCGAAGCGGCGCAACTTGTCATCCAGGCCGGCGCCATGGGCCAGGGCGGCGATGTCTTCGTGCTGGATATGGGCGAACCCGTAAGAATCACGGATCTGGCCGTCAAGATGATCATGCTCTGCGGATTAACCGTTAAGTCTTCGCAGGATCCTAGCGGCGATATCGCCATCGAGTTCATTGGATTGCGCCCCGGTGAAAAGCTGTACGAGGAATTGCTGATCGGCGATAACACCACGCCGACCGATCACCCCATGATCATGCGGGCCAATGAGACTCATGTTGATTGGGAAGAACTGAAGGTCGCGCTTGCCGACCTGGATCACGCCATCCTGCACGACAATTATCCGCGAATACGCCAGTTGTTCCTTCGGTATGTCGACGGCTACGTGCCTGGTGACACCATGGTCGACTGGATTTATCTGCAGCAGCTCCAGGCGTGCGCCGAGCGGCAGGCTGTTTGCCCGCGTGTGCTTATGCCTTCGGACGCCGATGAAGAAACCATACCGTACGCCGAACAAGCATCTTAAAATGTAACCGCTTCCCTGCCGAATCACCCAAGCCGTAGCGTTTGGATGCGTATTAGCCATGCAGCCTAACAATTGCGTAACCGAATACCGGACACAATAGGCTAAGCAGACTAAAAACAAGGTGGGCGATATGAAACGTTTGATTGTGGCGGGAGCGGCAGTGCTTGCGCTGTTGGGTTCAGCGACAGCAACGGCACGCGTCAATGTGGACATCAATATTGGCGGGCCTGGAGTAATCTATGGCACGCCGGACGTTATTTACGGGAACCCGGGGGCCGTATACGGTTCGCATCATTACCGCTATCCGCCGTTAATGCACGGTGACCGTACCCGCATCATTGTTGTTCC
>CAZONP010000043.1:1785-3808 GCA_964581155.1 uncultured Candidimonas sp.
GTGTGCAAGTATTCGGGCTTGCCTTTTTCCGGACGAAAGCGTGCCTGCATGCGCCTGGCCTGGAAGGCCTCGCAGTTGGAGACCGACGAGATTTCGCGCCACGTATTCTGAGCGGGCAGCCACACTTCCAGATCGTATGTCTTGGTCGCGCCAAATCCCATATCGCCACCGCACAATAAGACGACGCGGTATGGCACACCCAGGCGTTGCAACACGGCCTCGGCGTGGCCCACCATTTCCTCAAGCACGGCGTAGGATGATTCCGGATGAACGATTTGCACCATTTCCACTTTGTCGAACTGGTGCTGGCGTATCATGCCGCGGGTATCGCGCCCGCCGCTCCCGGCCTCGGAACGGAAACAAGGAGTATGCGCGGTCAACTTCACGGGCAAATCGGCCTGAGCCACAATCGTGTCGCGCACCGATCCCGCCAATGTTATTTCCGATGTCGAGATCAGGTAGAGATCTTCCGTGGCAACCAGATTACCCTGATCATCACATTGCGGCTCGTCGTCTTGGCCGCCCTTGGTCACCCAAAACATGTCATCCTTGAACTTGGGTAGTTGGCCGGTACCGAAGAGGGTTGAGCTGTTCACGATGTACGGGGTGTAGCATTCCTGATACCCGTGTTCAGCCGTCTGAAGATCCAGCATGAACTGCGCCAAGGCCCGGTGCAGCCGCGCCATGGGGCCGCGCAACATCATGAACCGCGCGCCTGACAACTTGCGCGCGGTCTCGAAGTCGAGCCCTATGGGCTCGCCAAGGCTGACGTGGTCCCGGGCCGGAAACGGCAGTGGTGCGGGATTGCCATCGGCGTCGGCCTTAATATGTTCAGGCAGCCAGCGCCGCACCTCGATATTGTCATCGCTGGAGAGACCGGGCGGCACACTTTCGTGCGGCAGGTTGGGTATGGTCATCAGCCATTCATTGAGTTCGCCTTGCAACCCGGCCAACTGGGTTTCGAGTTCCTTCAAGCGCGCCGGAATCTGCTGCGATTCTGCCATCTCCTTGCCGGCGTCCTCCCCTTTTGACTTCAGTTGCCCAATGAGCTTGGACACCGCATTGCGACGCGCTTGCAGCGCCTCGGTTTCAACCTGCACCGATTTGCGGCGCGCCTCGAGCATGCCAAAACGGTCTGTATCGAAGGAAATGCCGCGCACGGCCAAGGCCTTGACGACGGCGGGCAAGTCTTTACGCAACTGATTGGGGTCTAACATAGGCACCAGAAAAAAAGAAGTAATGATGACGGCTAATCGCGGCTACGTTTATCCAGTTCATCAAGGAAGGCGAGTTTCTCGGAGATTTTACCTTCAAGCCCCCGGTCGGTCGGCTTATAGAAGGTGGCCCGCATACCGTCCGGGAAGTAACTTACCCCCGCCGCGTAGCCATGGGGTTCGTCATGGGCATACCGATAGGCTTGGCCGTGGCCGAGTTCTTTCATCAACTTGGTCGGCGCATTACGCAAATGCATGGGCACTGGGGCACTGCCATTTTCCTCGACAAAGCGGCGGGCGGCCTTGTAGGCGGTGTATACCGCGTTGGACTTGGCCGCGCACGCCATGTAAACCACGGCCTGCGCCAGGGCCAATTCGCCTTCGGGCGAACCAAGCCGTTCGTAGATATCCGCCCCGTTCAGGGCCAGCTGGGTTGCACGGGGGTCTGCCAAGCCGATGTCTTCCACGGCCATGCGTACAATGCGGCGCGCCAGGTAGCGTGGGTCGGCGCCGCCGTCGAGCATGCGCGCAAACCAGTATAGCGACGCATCCGGGTCGGACCCGCGCACCGCCTTATGCAGAGCGCTGATCTGGTCATAGAAGGCGTCTCCGCCCTTGTCGAAACGGCGCAAGTCCTGGGATAGCGACGTTTCCAGCCATGCCGCATCGACAATGCCGCGGCCGGCGGCACGGGCGGATTCCGACACAACTTCGATGGCGTTAATGACACGACGGGCATCGCCATCGGCCCACCGAGCCAGTTGCTCGCATGCGGCAGCCTCAAACTGAAGCCCGCTTTGTGCGGCGTC
>CAZONP010000043.1:3908-14272 GCA_964581155.1 uncultured Candidimonas sp.
CGTCTGGCCGGGCCACGTCTGGCCGGGCCACGTCTGGCTGAGCCGCCCGGGCATCCTCGTCCAGCAGCGCGACCGCGCGATCGATGAGTTGCAGCAGTTCGTCGACGGACAACGATTGCAGCACATAGACCCGGGCGCGCGACAACAGCGCGGAATTGACCTCGAACGACGGGTTTTCGGTGGTAGCGCCAATGAAGGTAAAGAGACCACTTTCAACATACGGAAGGAAGGCGTCTTGCTGGGCCTTGTTGAACCGGTGCACTTCGTCGACGAAGAGTATGGTGCGTCGTCCCTGCCCTTGCGCAACCTGCGCCGCGACGACGGCTTCGCGAATATCCTTGACACCGCCAAGAACGGCCGACATGGCAAGAAACTGCGCATCAAAACCGGCGGCCATCAGTCTGGCAAGTGTGGTTTTGCCCACACCGGGCGGCCCCCAAAAGATCATGGAGTGGGGACGGCCGGACTCGAATGCGACACGCAGCGGCTTGCCGGGCCCCAGCAGGTGCGCCTGCCCGACGACGTCATCGAGCGTCCGCGGCCGCATCCGCTCGGCCAAGGGGGCATAGGCCGCCTGCGACGACGTGAACAAGTCCTGGGAATTAGTCATGCAACCGCCTACATCTTGACGACGTCAACGCCTTGCGGAGCAACAAACTTGAACTCATCGGGAGCCAGCTGCGGATTGGCGACGATGTCGCCAAGCTCGATGCGCGTGGTCTGCCCGAAGGAATCGCGCAAGTCTATGCGTGCCGGCATGCCGGCCCGGAAGCCGATATCCACGTGGGTGAAGCCGGCGTCCGGACTTAGCGGCGTGGCGCGCAACCAATCCAAGCCGTCTTTTGCCGGCAGATCCTTGAGGGTGAAGGCGTCGTCCAGCGACCCGGATCCGAACAGGATGGCGGCCGGCGAGGCGCCGATGGACTGGTCGACAGGACGCACGGTTACCTGAGCAAGATCGGGATCGTACTGGTAAACCGACTTTCCGTCCGACACAATGAGTTGTTCATAAGGCTTTGTGACGGCCCATTTGAACTGCCCGGGCCGCTTGAAGGAAAATGTGCCTTCCTGCGGTGGCTTGCCGGCTTTGGCCCCTTGAATCTGCTGGGTGAACGCACCGGTTCCCGACGTTACGTCGGCAATAAAGCCACGCAACTGAGAGGACGCGTCGGCGGCCCTGGCCACCAACGGAGCCGCGAGCAGTGCGACGGCGACGAAGCAAGGTGCAAGCCAACGCACCGCGCGGCGCGCAGGTAAGGTTCGTTCAATAAGGTGATCAGTCTTCACTAGATGCGCTCCCGGCAGGTACCAGTATTTCGCGATTGCCATTGGACTGCATGGCCGACACCAGGCCCGCGTTTTCCATTTGCTCGAGCAAACGCGCGGCCCGGTTGTAGCCGATGCGCAGATGACGCTGCACCGACGAAATGGAGGCCCGCTTGTTCTTCAGAATGACTTCCACTGCCTGATCGTATAAAGGATCGGACTCCGCATCGGCGAAGCCCGTGACGCTGCCCATGCCGTCGCCGGTATCGCCTTCGAGCGCGCCTTCGAGCAGGCCTTCGATGTAGTGCGGTTCGCCCTGGGCTTTCAGGGACTCGACCACGCGATGAACTTCGTCGTCGTGCACGAACGCGCCATGAATCCGTGTGGGGAAACCGGAGCCTGGCGGCAGGAACAGCATGTCGCCCTGGCCCAGCAAGGCCTCTGCGCCCATTTGATCCAATATGGTGCGCGAATCGATCTTGGACGACACCTGGAATGAAATACGCGTTGGAATATTGGCCTTGATCAACCCTGTGATGACATCGACACTGGGACGTTGGGTTGCGAGAATCAGGTGAATGCCGGCTGCCCGCGCCTTCTGGGCCAGGCGCGCAATGAGCTCTTCGATCTTCTTGCCCACCACCATCATGAGGTCGGCCAGTTCGTCGATAACCACCACGATCATGGGTAGGGTATCCAGAGGTTCCGGCGCGTCCGGCGTCAGCGAGAAGGGATTCGGTATGGGCTCCTCACGCTTGATGGCATCGCGAATCTTGGTGTTATAGCCGGCCAGATTGCGCACGCCCATCTTGCTCATGAGCCGGTACCTTTTCTCCATTTCGCCGACACACCAGTTCAAGGCGTTGGCCGCGTGACGCATATCGGTGACCACGGGCGCCAGCAAATGAGGAATGCCTTCATACACGCTCATTTCCAACATTTTCGGATCGATAAGAATAAGGCGTACCTGCGTGGCGTCTGCCTTGTATAACAGGGACAGAATCATGGCGTTGATGCCCACCGACTTGCCCGACCCGGTGGTTCCGGCCACCAATAGGTGCGGCATCTTGGCCAGATCGGCGACCACGGGGTTGCCCGCTATGTCTTTGCCCAGGGCCATGGTTAGCATGGATGCCCCCGAGTGGTACGTCTGCGAACCTATGATTTCCGACAGCTTCACCATTTGACGCTTGGCATTGGGCAGTTCGAGGCCCATGAGATTCTTGCCGGGTATGGTTTCGACCACCCGAATGCTGACTAGGCTCAGTGCCCGCGCCAGATCCTTGGCCAAATTGACGATCTGGCTACCCTTCACGCCTGTGGCAGGCTCGATTTCATACCGCGTGATGACCGGACCGGCCTGGGCCGATACAACTACAGCTTTCACGCCGAAGTCGGATAATTTTTTCTCGATCAGGCGAGAGGTATATTCGATGGTTTCGGGCGATACCGTCTCCGGTTGCTCGACCGGCATATCCAGCAGGCTGATTGCCGGCAAGTCGCCCGAAGCGCCCGCATCGGGCAGCATTGTGAACAGTGGTTTCTGTTTTTCCTTTTCGGCACGAGGCGATTTGGGAACTGACGTTACCGCAGGCTCAATGCGCACGGGATGCTCATGGACCAGCATCTCCTGCTTGGCCACTACGGTTTCGTCGCGTTCAGCTTTCTTTGCCTCGCCCAGCCGGCGATCTTCGCGCGCCGCCTTGAACTCCAGCAGCCGCTGTACAGCCTTTTCGATCCAGCCCCCGACACGCTCGGCGACGTGCAGCCATGAAAAGCCAAAAAACAAACTGGCGCCCACAGCCACGAAAACCAGAAACAGCAATGTGCAGCCTGTAGTACCAATTGACAAGGACATTAACTGCGCCAGCAATTTGCCGAGTTGTCCGCCCGCGCCGGCTGGCAGACTGGCCCCAAACTGGGTAAGCTGCAACGCCTCGATGCCCATCGCGCCCACAAACATAAGCGTGAAACCAATACCGACTTCCCAGCGCACCCGCGGCAACGTCTCGGCCGAAGGCTGAGGCGACAACAGGTTGGTGAGCCGGTAAAACCCGAATACCACACGTTGTGCCAGGAGCACGACCCACAGCCACGCGGTGTAACCGAACAGGAAAAGCAGGAAGTCGGAAACGTGGGCACCCAGCGTACCCCCCTTATTCAGGGTAGTGGCGGCGTGCACCGAATGCGACCACGCCGGATCGGCTGGATCCCAGCTGGCCAGCACCAGGCCCAACCATGCGGCAAGCGCGGCGAAGATGATCCAGCGTGCCTCGCGCAGCAGTCCTGACAACCTGGACTGCAAGGGAGAAGGCCCATTGCGCACGTTACGGGAAGACCTGGGGGATGTTACGGGTATTCTTGCCATAGACTCATTATAATTGGCTGTTCACTTTTTTCGGATTTTTAGTAATGACGACATCAAAGCATGCCAAAGTTCTCATATTAGGTTCGGGTCCGGCAGGTTATAGTGCTGCGGTTTACGCCGCTCGCGCCAACCTAAACCCCGTACTGGTCACAGGGCTCGAGCAAGGCGGTCAATTAATGACCACCACCGATGTCGATAACTGGCCTGCCGATGCCCAAGGCGTCCAAGGCCCCGACCTGATGCAGCGCTTCCAGGAACACGCCGAGCGCTTCAATACCGACATGGTATTTGACCATATCGCCAGCGTAGACCTTTCCAGCCGCCCTTTCAGCCTTACCGGCGATACCGGTGCGGCATACACATGCGACGCGCTTATCATTGCCACGGGCGCTTCAGCACAGTATCTTGGGCTACCAAGCGAACAGGAATTCATGGGACGCGGCGTTTCAGGCTGTGCCACCTGCGACGGCTTCTTTTATAAAAATCAAGACGTTATCGTTGTGGGCGGCGGAAACACGGCCGTCGAGGAAGCCTTGTACCTGTCGAATATTTGCCGAACTGTAACGCTGGTACACCGTCGCGACAAGTTCCGGACCGAGCCCATTATCCTGGATAAACTCATGGATAAGGTTGCAAATGGCAACATGAAACTGAAGCTCTTCTATGAATTGCAGGAAGTACTGGGCGATGCCAGCGGCGTAACGGCCGCCCGCCTGCGCAACAACCAGGATGGCTCTACGGAGGATCTCCCGGTAACCGGCGTATTCATTGCCATTGGACACAAGCCCAATACGGGCATATTCGAAGGGCAGCTCGACATGACCAACGGCTATATTGTCACTAAGGGCGGCCTCGACGGCATGGCCACCATGACTTCCATTCCGGGCGTATTCGCGGCTGGCGACGTGCAGGACCATGTCTACCGGCAGGCCATCACCAGCGCGGGCACAGGTTGCATGGCCGCGCTCGACGCACAGCGTTGGCTGGAGAATGCGGCGGCATGAAGGCGGGCGTGCCAGCGCGCTTGATGCCGAAGACATAACGCTCTTTCGCCAGGCAGTGCGCGACGTCAAGCCAATCACGCACACGGCTCGCGCCACCCCCGCGCAAATCAACGACGCAAGCGCGGCCACGCTGCGCGAGCGCAGGGCGTTCGCGACTGGAAGTCAATCCCGCACACTGCCCCAGCTGTCTGACCACTACAGCCCGGCAATGGTCAGCCAGGACGACACCAGTTACGTCCAGCAAGGCTATGGGTCGGATCTCGTAAAGGGATTGAAGCGCGGCAAATGGGACACGGGCGCCGGCCTGGACTTGCATGGCTATACGTTGGAACAGGCCAGGGATCATCTGGACAGTTTTTTGCAGTCATGCCTGTCCGATCGCATCAGGTGCGTTCGGATCGTTCATGGCAAAGGCTACGGCTCTCGCAACGGCCAGGCAATACTCAAACAAACGGTCCGGCGCTGGTTGACGCAAATGCGCGATGTGTTGGCCTACGCCGAATGTTCCGAACAAGATGGCGGGGCTGGGGCGGTGCGGGTATTATTACGAGCCCAACCCCCGGTTTAGTGGAATACGCCCATGAGCTGGCTTTACCTGGCAATTGCCATTGCAGCTGAAGTTGTCGCAACGACCGCATTGAAGGCCTCGGACAGTTTCACGAAACTATACCCAGCCCTTATTACCGTGATCGGTTACTCCGTGGCTTTTTACTGCCTTGCGTTAACGCTGCGAGTAATACCCGTAGGAATTGCCTATGCCATCTGGTCGGGTGCCGGGATCGTGGCCATATCGCTGATCGGATACATAATGTTTCGCCAGACGCTGGATACCGCCGCGCTTATAGGGATTGGACTTATCATTGCGGGCGTCCTGGTGCTTAACGTATTTTCGAAATCGGCGGTTCACTAGCCCAGACATGACAAAGGCCGACAATTGTGTTGTCGGCCTTTGTACTTTTATATTTCTTATGGGACCTGCTACTTTTTTATATACCGATTTATCGGCTTGCCCATGCAGGGCTTTGTCTCCTCACCTGCATGGACCGAATTGTGCATGATTTTTTGCATCCCCACACCTAGGGTATGCACTATGTCGGAGCAAGGCATGCACCATTTTAAGCCTGTCGGTTTCATAAACAGTCGCGAATTCAACGACTTGGATCGGGCGTTCGCGAATAGAGAATATTTTATCCTTGAAGCTATTAATGAATACTGACGTAACATTGCTTGTTGTCGACGATGATCTTGTGACTTGCATGAGGCACAAATCCTACTTCGAAGCTCAGGGCTACCAAGTCGCTGTTGCCCACGACGGCAGCGGAATGTGGCTGGCGTTGGACACGCATCAGGTTGCCATCGTCCTGCTTGATGTTGGCCTTCCCGGCAAAGACGGTCTTGAACTTGCCCGCGAACTGCGCGCCCACGACGGCTATCTCGGCATCATTCTTGTCACCAGCCTGGACGACGATATCGACAAGATCGTGGGCCTGGAGTCAGGCGCAAACGACTATGTCACCAAGCCGTTCAATTCACGTGAACTTTTGGCCAGGGTGAAGATCGTTCTGCGCGAAACGCATAACCGACGCCCTGCGGTGGACCAGGACATGCGCAGCTTCGGCAAATGGCGCCTGGACTTGTCATCCCGCAGCCTTGAAGATGAGGCCGGCGCCAAAATGATACTTTCCCGGGGCGAAATGGACTTGCTGGCTGCACTGGCACGTGCGCCAGGCACTGTGCTTGGCCGCGAACGCCTCATGCGCAGCGTCAGCCAGCGGCCATCCGATTCGAGCGACAGGACAATAGACGTTTTGGTGTCCCGGCTGCGCAAGAAGCTTGAAACCGACCCCGCCAGTCCCCAGCTGCTAGTCACTGTCCGGAATGAAGGCTATGCCCTGGTCGCGGTCCGCCAATAATAACAAGCGCAGTTCGTCGCAACTATCGTGGCACCGGCGTTCCAATTCGTTCACGGTCAGACCGACTAGCGCCGAATCCACCATCGCATTGGGTGCCTGCTCCTGAAGCGCGCGCGCGGTAGCCCGGACACCAGCCATTCCCAGATTCGCTGCGGCACCCTGTAGCCGGTGCGCATGCGCGGCAACGGCATCCCATCTCTGCAGGGCGGCGGCATGGCTGATTTCGGCTAGCGTGCCCGCCACGCTCGATCGGAAAATATTGAGCAGCTCCAGCATCAACGGGACACCCAGGGCATCCATTTCCGACTCCAGCCACTTAACGTCAAGAAGCGCCTGACTGTCAGTACGCTGCGCGGCCTGCGGCGGATTCTTTAAGGGGGCCGGCACGCCCCCACCGGCATGCGCTTGCGTTGCAGTTTGAAGGGCACTATTCAAATCCCGCAGCGAGAACGGTTTACGCAGAAAGGCGGAAGTTCCGGCCACCAATGATCGCTCGAGCGCATCGCCCGAAACCTCGGCCGACATCATGATTACCGGAACATCTTTCCACGCGCCGCCGTCCATTTCCCGAATCTGTTTGACCAGGTCTATACCCGAAATGCCAGGAAGATTCATGTCCATGAGAATGGCATCCAGCACCTGGACCCGCCCTTGCAACAAATGCATGACCTGACGCCCGTCCCCGGCGACCAGGGGATGGTGCCGGCTTAGCGCCAGATAGCGGGTACACACGAGGCGATTGATTTCGTCGTCTTCGACGAGAAGGACCACGAGCTCGCGCGGCGGATCCGGCAATTTGGTGGATGGTTGTTCGTCGGCCATGTCCACAACGGCATGTCCGACGTCGAAATCGAGGGAGAAGCTGATCCGCGAACCGTGCCCAGGTTGGCTTTCCAGCTTGATATCGCCCCCCATGGTATGAACCAGCCGCTGGCAAATGGCAAGCCCCAACCCTGTTCCACCGCGACGGCCCTGCCGGTTACCTTGCACCTGCACGAACGGCTTGAATATTTCCTGGCACATTTCCGCGGGCACGCCGATACCGGTGTCGGAAACCTCAAAAATCAAGCGCACCCGCTGAGCCGCGAAATCCTGACAACTTACCGACACGGTGACCGAGCCTTCATCGGTGAACTTGATGCCATTGCCTATGGTGTTTAATAAAATTTGATTGAGGCGGCGCCTGTCGCCCAGAAGCACAGCCGGCACATCCGGCGAAATATCGCGTACCAGGGCAATGCCTCTTGCCTGTGCTTGTATGGTTTGCAGCGACAGCATGTCATCAATGGCGGCATACAAGCTGAACGGAACGTATTCCGCGTCGATCTTGCCCGCCTCGATACGCGAAAAATTCAACATGTCGTCCAGAATTTCCAGCAACATCGTATTGGCGTAGGCGATCATGCGGGTATATTCGCGCTGCGACGTATCGAGACCCGTGTTCTGCAATAGCTCGACCACGCCACTGATCCCGCTTAGGGGAGTGCGCAGTTCATGGCTTAGCGCCGCCAGAAAAACAGTCTTGGCGTCATTTGCCTGCACGGCGTCTCGCAATGCTACGGAGTGGCGTTCGACCTCGCGCTCCAAGGGCGCCCTTACTTTTTCTTCCATGCCCCTGTAACTTCTGACCAGGCCGCAGATCAAATACACCCATAAGGGGATGGCGAAGAAAACTAATGCGATTCCTGCCCAATTGCCGTTAAAAATACATCCCCCCGCTGGCTGCCACGTCCAAAAATAAAAAAAGCCCGGCGCGTGGCCGGGCTTTCATGCCTAAGGGTAAAGCCGCCGTAAACTTACTTCTTCACGGCATCCTTGGCATTCTCCGCAAGGAAATTCAGCACCAGCTTCTTTTCCTCTTCATTGAGTCCTGCGCGCGGGAACATGCTTTGCGTAATACCCATCCACTGGCTCATTGTATAGTCGCCCGGCTCACGAGCAACGTGGCACAACGTACAGCGGCCATAAAACAACTGTTCGCCCGCAGTCATGGTGCCAAGCGTAGCGCCCTTAAGTTCCTGGGCACGGGTTGCCAGGTTCATCGCCGCAATATCGAGCGCCAGACCTTCCGCCTTCTCGATGACAGGCGGCTCGAAGGCGCGATTTTCAGATTCAGCGTCCGTGCATTTCTTGAGACTGACAATGCATGTATTGGCGCTGGTGGCCTGGCTTAGACCACTTGCCGGGACACTGGTAGTGATCATATTGATGGAGCCGCTGTTGCAACGGCCTTTGGAGTCCAACTGCACCCAGCCGCCTTCTTCAAGGCTGGCGACACCCTTCATGATCTGATCGGTGACACGTGCCCCGGCGATGACCGCGCCACGTTCATTGAACAGTTCAACCAGATCGCCGTCCTTGATGCCGTTGGCCTTTGCATCCTCGATACTGATCAGGACATGCTGGCGTCCCTGGATATGCTGTTCATTGCGCACGTCCGTATTTGCCATCTGCGAGTGCAAACGGTTGAATGGATGCGGGCTGACCACGTGGACCTGCCCTGGCTTGGCATTGCCCAGGAATTCCTGAGGCTCGATGAACTTGGGAATTGGCGGGCAGTCGGCCACATTGGCCTTCGCGATGACATCACAATACAGCTCAATCTTGCCGGACTGCGTGTGCAGCGGTTTGTTCACCGGATCGGTATAGAAGTCGCCATGGCGCACCCACTGACGCATCGGCTCGGGAACATCCAGTTTCACGTGGCCCTTTTCCCAGAATTCCTCGAATGAAATACCCGGATTGGCATGCGCATACGCATTCTTCAGGATTTGCTCAACGGTCAGGCCTTCGGTGAACTGGTAGCCCACGCCCATCAAATCGCCGAGGCGCTTGAATATCTCGAAGTCGTCCAGGCTTTCACCGTACGGCTCGATGACTTTACGCATGGCGTAGATCTTGTCATTGCTGTACGTGCCGCCGGAACTCATGTCGTCGCGTTCCAGCGCCGATGTAGCCGGCAGGACAATGTCGGCGAATCGGGACGAAGCACACCACCATGGATCCTGGCAAATGAAGGTTTCCACTTGCTGGTTCAGGGCACGCAGCAATTCGTTGGTGTCCTGCTGGTGTGACATGACGTTATTGCCCGACGTGTATACCAGCTTGACATCCGGGAAGACATCTTCCGTGCCATCGCGTGTATATTTCTTGCCGGGATTGAGCAACATTTCACTGATCCGCGATGCCGGGCAGCGCGTGGTCAGTGGATTACGGCCCTGGGGAATACCAATAGGCATTACTTTGGTGGATTGCGGCATGCCGCCACCACCGTAATGCCAGCTGAAACCAATGCCTTCGCCGGGCTTGCCGATCTTGCCCAGCAATGCGGCGAAGTTGATGGCTGCCCAGTGCGGCATTTCGCCATGGTGGGCACGTTGCAATGACCAGCCGATGGCAAACTGCGTCCGCTTGGAGGCAAAAAGCTCCGCCAGCTCAACGATCTTTTCGGCCGAGATGCCAGTGATGCCGGCAGCCCATTCCGGTGTCTTGGGCGGCGTGCCGTCTGCATCCTTACCCAACAAATAGGGCAGGAACTTATCCAGGCCGACGGTGTACTTTTCCAGGTAAGCCTTGTCGTGCTTGCCACTGGTATAAATGTAGTACGACATAGCCAGGAATAGCGCCGTGTCTGTGTTGGGGACGATCTTCACCCACTCCGAACCCAATGCAACGTCGGTCGGCGTGTACTGGGGATTGATGGAAAGGAACTTGACGCCCTTTTCCTTGATCTCCTTCCAGCGCGGGTACATCTGGTGATCGGCAACCGTGAATTCAACGCGATTATTCTTCCAGGGATCGCAACCGACCCAG
>CAZONP010000044.1:0-1383 GCA_964581155.1 uncultured Candidimonas sp.
GGCACATTGGCCTGGCAGCAGCAATGGCGGCAACGGCGCCTGTTCCTGACGCTGCTCTGGATCGCGACGGCCCTGCTGGCTGTCGCCGACCTGATGCTGGGTCCGGCAAACCTGCCATGGACGACTCTATGGCAAACATTGGCCCAGCCCTCTCTCGCCGACCCCACCACCCATGTCATCGTATGGCAGATACGCCTGCCCCAAGCGGCTATGGCCATCTTCGTGGGGGCGGCGCTCGGGCTTGCCGGCGCTGAAATGCAGACCGTGCTGAACAACCCGCTGGCCAGCCCCTTTACCCTCGGCGTGTCGTCTGCGGCAGCGTTGGGCGCCGCCCTGGCTTTGGTGTTCGATTGGAAGCTGCCGTTCATCCCGGGCGAATATGCCTTGGTCGTGAATGCCTTTGTGCTTGCCACGCTATGCGCCTTCATGCTCGACGCGGTTGCCCGCCGTGCGCGCATAGGTTCGGCTGGCATCATTTTGTTTGGCATTGCACTTGTCTTCACTTTTAATGCGCTCCTGTCGCTGGTTCAGCTCACCGCCAGCGCGCCAGCACTTCAAGACCTGATGTTCTGGATGATGGGCAGCCTGGAACGCAGCGATTGGCCCAAAGTCGCGTTGATGGGCATGGCCCTGGTGGCGACCCTCCCCTTCGCGTTACGAAATGCCTGGAAACTGACGGCCCTGCGGTTTGGCGACGACCGTGCAGCAAGCTTCGGCGTCGACACGCAACGGGTCCGGCGCGGTGCCTTGATACGCGTGAGCGTGTTGGCCGCCATGGCCGTGGCCCTGGTGGGGGTCATTGGCTTTGTGGGCCTTGTGGCACCGCATATTGCCCGGCGTTTATGGGGCGAGGATCACCGCTGGTATCTGCCGGCCAGCGCATGCATAGGCAGCACCATTCTCATAGGCGCCTCGGTTGCGGCCAAACTTCTAAGCAGCCATGCGCTTATCCCAGTGGGCATCGTCACCACGCTGGTCGGCATCCCCTTCTTTATCGTTGCCCTGATGCGGCGATCCGTGCAATAAGGCGGCATGACAGCAAATACGCCCATCCCTTCGCTGGCCGTTACAAGGTTGTCGTGCACACTGGGCAGGACGCAAGTGCTCCGCGCGCTTAGCCTGCCCGAGCTGCATGGCGGTCAACTCGTGGCGCTGCTGGGTCCGAATGGCAGTGGAAAATCCACACTGCTGCGCAGCATCGCCGGTTTGACGCCGGCCCAAGCAGACACGCTTGAACTGAATGGCACCGATCTGCGCGCATGGCCCGCACGCACGCGCGCGGAACAAATACGCTACCTTCCTCAAAGCCTTCCCGGCGACATCCATCTGACCGTCACAGAGGCTGTCCTGGTGGCGTTGAAGGCACGCGCCGCGCCCGACACC
>CAZONP010000044.1:1483-14009 GCA_964581155.1 uncultured Candidimonas sp.
GTGCATGACCTGAACATTGCCCTGCGCTATGCCGATAGCGCGCTATTGATGCATGACGGCGAGCTGCTCGCGAGCGGCGATCCGCTTGCCGTCGTTACACCACGCCATTTGGCACGCGCCTTCCTGGTTCAAGCGCGCATCGAACGCTGCGCAAAGGGCTACGCCAATGTCATGGTCGACGACCTCATTCGCCTCTGACTCATTCCCATGATTTCCACACTACCTCTTGCCCACCACTCCACAAGCTCTGGTCCATCAGCAATCCACTACACCGAATCGGGCACCGGACCGATGCTGGTGCTGCTGCATGGCTCGCTATGCGACTACCGTTATTGGCGCTGGCAAATGCCGGCGCTTGGCGAGCACTATCGCGTCGTTGCCCCGAGCCTGTACGGCTTCTGGCCCAATGCCCTCGATCGCGAAGACTCCGATTTTTCGGTGGCGCGCCATGTCGACGATACGCTCCGGCTGGTTCGATCATTGGGCGAAGGTGGACCGGTGCATGTCCTGGGTCATTCCCGAGGCGCGCAGGTCGCGCTTGAAGTGGCGTGCAAGGCGCCTGAAATGGTCTGCACCCTGACTTTGGCCGATCCAGGGTTTCGGATCGACGACGAGCCACCCATGCCGTCTGTCCATGCGGACATCGCGCAAATGCTGCGGCAAGGCCGGCTTGAAGACGCCATGGCGGGTTTTGTCGATGCGGTCAATGGCGCCGGTACCTGGCGTCAAATGACCAGCTGGTTCAAGACCATGGTGAAAGACAACGCCTACACGTTGTTGTCGCAGGTACGAGAGATGAATCTTGCCGTCAGACTGGAGCAGGCGGCGGCACTACGCTGCCCAGTGCACCTGATAGGCGGCGCCAATAGCCCGCCCCGTTATGGAAGCCGCCTTGACCTGTTGGAAGATGCAATGGCCGACCACACGCGAACCACGATTCCCCTGGCGTCGCACGGCATGAATCTGGCCAACCCAAAGGCATTCAACGGCGCCGTCCTGAACTTTCTGAACGCGCGCCGCTTCCAACCATAGCTCAGTGGGACATGGGCGCCATGGCTTTGGCTTCCCTGACCTCGCATTGCGCGCTTGCCTTTTCACCATTGTCGAACAAGAAGTCCATGGCTACGTTGCTTCCGATTTCCGGCGTGGAAACAGGCTTTTCCAGCATGGCATGATAGCCGCCCGGCTTGAATTCAAGTTCGGCGCCTGCCGGAATGGCAATGTCATGCGTCTCCGACATGCGGCTCATGCCATCTTTATGGGTCGTCTGGTGCAACATCACCATGCCGTACACGGCGGACGATACGCTCTTCAATGTTCTGCCCTGGTCGCCTGCGTTCTTGACAACGAAATACCCGGCTGACGGCGCCGGTGCGGGCAACGAACGGATCCAGCAACCGGATACGGTCAAGGTGGTCGATGCTTTGGCCATCGAGGCGTCAGCGATCATGTGCCCCGAATGCGCCTCGGGGGATGGAGCGCCATGGCTGTGACCAGCGTGCGCCATGGCAGCAGGGGCGGATGCAATCCCGCCAACCGCAAAGAGACCTGCAATAAGTAGCTTTTTCATAATAAACACCCAAGAATACGATTTGTCTGATGCAGCAACTTCAGTTCACGACAAGTATCGGGGCGGTGCGCGCGAGCCCAGCGGCGGACCACGCACGGAAAAATGAAGATAGGCCGGCGCCAAGGCACTGAAGGCAGCGGTCGTGACAAGGACAACGACGCCCATGAATGGCAGTGCCGACGAACCAACAATTGTTTGAGCAAGCGAAGCACTGAACGCGCAGTGGGGCGACGACGGTTCGTTATGGCTGTCGGAGGTGTCCAGCGCCAGAACCTTCACGACACTGGCGGACAACGTTTTTACACATAACGTCATACCCGGCATGAACGACTGGCCGGATGTGGGTGCGGGCATGTACCCAATGGGTATGAATGCGCGAGCCACCATAGCCGCCAGCAGCACATACGCGAAGACGTGCCAATACACTGCGGAAGCTGGAAACCGTGCATGCCTGTTCATGGTTCAGAAGTGTACTACGCGCGCCTGGCACTGACCCGCTACCGGTTTTTGCGGCTGCGGCGACTACGCTACACTTGCTTTCGCAACCCTAATCCAAAAACAGCGGCACCGAGCCGTGCACTTACTTAAAAAAAATGAATCCTGCCGCACTAGACAAACCCGCAATGATTACAGTTGACGAGTTCAACAAGCTGCTTGCCGATCAACATCCGTTTGCCGCCATGCTCGAGATCGAAGTGCTGGAGATCGGTTTCGGCACCTCGGTTTTATTACTGCCGGAGCGCCCTTCGCACCAGCGTCTGGGTGGCATCATTGCCGGCCCCATGCTGATGGGCCTGGCCGACCTTGCCCTGTATGCCGCCATCGTAGGCGCCACAGGCAACCCGCAGGCCGTCACCGCCAGCCTGAGCATCAACTTCCTGCGCAAGACGCCCCCGGGCGGAGTCCTCGCGCACGTCAGCATTCTGAAGACTGGCCGTCTAGCCGCCGGTGAAGTACGCCTTCTTCCCGCAAAAGGCGGCGATCCTGTCGCCCATGCCATCAGCACCTGGTCTTTGCCTCGCGGCCACTGACCAAGCATTCTCGTCCAAAGGAAAAATATGCAATATCGACGACTGGGTAAAAGCAATCTTAAGGTATCCAGGCTATGCCTGGGCACCATGATGTTCGGCGACCAGACCGATACCCCCGAAGCGCAGCGCATCGTCGCTTCCGCCCACGAGCACGGCATAAATTTCATCGACACGGCCGACGTCTACAGCAAAGGCAAGTCCGAGGAAATGGTTGGCGCGCTGCTGGCAAAAACGCGCAACGACTGGATACTGGCGACCAAGCTGGGCAATGCCATGAGCGCGTCGCCGAATCATTCGCACTACTCGCGACATTGGATAATGCAAGAGGTCGACAATAGCCTGAAGCGCCTGGCGACCGGCCATATTGATATCCTGTATCTACATCGAGACTTCCACGAAGAGAATCTTGAAGAGGCTGTACGCGCGCTGGGCGACCTGATCCGGTCGGGCAAAATCCGGGCCTTCGGATTGTCCAATTTTCGTGGCTGGCGCATCGCCGAAGTCGTCCGCCTATGCGAACAGGCCAATGTGCCTGCACCCGTCGTATGCCAACCGTATTACAACCTGCTGAATCGTGGACCTGAAGTCGAAATCCTGCCGGCCTGCGCCCACTATGGGTTGGGTGTCGTCCCCTATAGCCCCATAGCGCGTGGGGTGCTGACCGGCAAATACTTGCCGGGCGGCACGCCGGATCAGGGAACGCGAGCCGCGCGCGGCGACAAACGCATGCTGGAAACGGAATTCAGGGAAGAATCCCTGAAAATAGCGCAGGAGTTGCTGGGGCACTGCACGGCTCGCGGCATAACACTTAGCCACTTTGCCACCGCATGGGTGCTGGCCAACCGGAACATCAGTTCGGTGATCGCCGGGCCACGCACACTGGCCCAGCTGGAAGATTATTACCCGGCGCTCGACACCGCTATCAGCGCAGAAGAGGAAAGCCTGGTGGACCGGCTGGTGACGCCGGGCCATGCGTCCACGCCAGGCTACAACGACCCCAGCTATCCCTTCTTCGGAAGGCTGCCGGCAACGCCTTCGACGTAGTAGTCCATTTTGTTCAGGCCGGCGTCATCGAGCACGCCGGTCTGCAGCTGCACGTTGCCCTGGTTGTCCTTGATCGGTCCAGAAAATGGCGCAAGCGTGCCGGCAATGATCTCGGCGCGCTTGTCGCTAACCAGCTTCTTAAGCTCTTCCGGCACCGCATCGCCAAAGCCTTCAATCTCGGCCATGCCGGCCTTCAGCCCGCCCCAAGTGCTGTCCGCCTTCCAGTTGCCGTCAAGCACGTCTTGCGCTTTTTTCGTGAAATAGTCGCCCCAGTGGTGCGTAACCGCAGCCAGTTGCGCGTTGGGTCCGAGCTTCTTCATGTCGGAATGGTAGGCGATGGCATACTTGCCTTTCTCTTCGGCGGCTTGCACGGTAGCCGTCGAGTCGGTGTGATGGGTGACGACATCGGCGCCCTGGCCAATAAGCGCCAGCGCGGCGTCACGTTCTTTGCCGGGATCGAACCAGCTGTTGACCCAAATGACGCGAACTTCAGCGTTTGGATTCACACTGCGCATGCCCAGCGTAAAGGCGTTGATCCCTTGCAAAACTTCCGGGATGGGAAAGGCGCCCACGTAACCGGCCACATTGGAGGTCGTCATTTTTCCAGCGACGATGCCGGCCAGATAACGCGCTTCGTAGAACCGGGAATTGGTGGTGGCCACATTGGCGGCGGTCTTGTAGCCGGTGGAGTGCACAAACTTCACGTCGGGGAACTGCCTCGCCACTTTGAGGGTGGGATTCATATAGCCGAACGATGTCGTGAAAATCAGCTTATTGCCTTGTTGGGCCAGATCGCGAATAACACGCTCGGCGTCGGCCCCTTCCGGCACATCTTCGACGAATTGCGTGACGACCTTGTCGCCCAATGCCTTTTCCATAGCCTTGCGGCCCAGATCCTGCTGCCAGGTCCAGCCCGCCTCGCCGATGGGGCTGACATATACAAAGCCCACCTTGAGCGGTTCCTGCGCGATGGCGGGGGCGGACAGCGCCATGGCGGGCAGGACGGCGACAGCACATAGTGCCTTACGGAGGAATTTTCCAGACATGATCATCCTTAGGTATTCGGGTTAAAGTTTTTGCCTAGAGAGGCCGGCATGTTCAGCCTGATCCAGTTGGCATTTCGAGAAATCAAAACCAGCACCAGTATGGTTGCCAGGTAAGGCAACATTGACAACAACTGCGACGCTATCGGCACGCCCAGCGCTTGCATATGGTAAGTAAGAATGGTGATTCCGCCAAACAGGTAGGCACCGGCGAGCACACGCAACGGGCGCCAGGTGGCGAAGGTCGTCAGCGCCAGCGCTATCCAGCCCCGACCGGCCACCATGCCTTCCACCCACATGGGCGTATATACCAGCGACATGAAGGCCCCGGCCAGACCGCAGCAGGCGCCACCAAACAGCAAGGCCCCCAGGCGGATGCGCCTGACGTTATAGCCGAGCGAATGCGCGGATGACGGCGATTCGCCCACGCCGCGCAGAATCAAGCCGGCGCGCGTGCGGCTCAGGAACCAGATAATGGCCATGCACAACGCCAGCGACAGGTAGACAACCGGATGATGCTGGAATAGCGCTTGGCCGAAAAACGGCAAATCTTCAAGGTAGGGAATGCCGAACTTACCAGCCTGCAGTGTCTTGCCAACATAACTGATGCCCAGGTAGGCGGACGCGCCCGCGCCGAACAGGGACAAGGCCAACCCCGTCGCCACTTGGTTCGCACCCAGCCATACGGTCAGCCAGGCGAAGAAACCCGCCAAAACCAAGCCCGCGAAGGCGCCGGCAGCAAACCCCAGGGCGACGTTACCCGTATCGACCGCAACGGCGAACCCCGCCACGGCGGCCATGAGCATCATGCCTTCGGAGCCAAGGTTGGTAACCCCGGATTTTTCGTTGATCAGCAACCCCAACGCTGCCAGCATGAGCGGCGTGCCGGCAATAATGGCGGAGGCAAGCAGCGGGGCCAGAGCATCCATTATTTTTTCCACCGCAGTCGGTTGTTGATAAGAACATCGCATGCAAGCAACGCAAACAACAATATGCCTTGAAATATTCCCGTGATGGCGCTCGGCATGCCAAGACGGCTTTGCGACAGCTCACCGCCTATGTACAAGAGCGCCATGATGAAGCTTGAGAAAATGACACCTATGGGGTGCAAGCGGCCGACGAACGCGACGATGATCGCGGCAAACCCATAGCCGGGAGACACCGACGGCGTGAGTTGACCGATCGGTCCCATGATCTCGCCGGCTCCCGCGAGCCCGGCCAGGCCGCCTGAAATCAACAGTGACGTCCAGAGGGAACGGCTGGACGAGAAGCCGGCATATCGTGCTGCCAGCGGTGCCATACCGCCAACACGCAATTTGAATCCTGAAAAGCTGCGCGATAAATACAGCCAACCTGCCAGCGCCGCCAGCAGGGCCAGCACGAGGCCAATGTGCAGGCGCGTGCCCGGTAAGACCGTGGGCAGCAGGAAGCCGTCGGAAAATAGCCGGGATTGCGGGAAACCGAAGCCGTCCGGATCCATAAGCGCGCCATGCACCAGATAGCTCAAAAGCAGTTGGGCCACATAGACCAGCATGAGCGACACGAGAATTTCATTGGCATTGAACTGGTCGCGCAGCCATGCGGTAATGGCGGCCCAGGACATGCCGCCCAATACACCGGCGGCCAGCGCGAGCGTGATCGACACTATCCCGCCATTGCCGCCATCGTCCATATACAGAATGACGGCGCCGGCGGCGATCGCCCCCATCACTAGCTGCCCTTCCGCACCGATGTTGAATACATTCGCACGGAAACAAATGGCCAAGCCTACGGAAATGAGCAGCAAGGGGGCAACTTTCACGCCCACCTCGGCCCACCCGTGCAGATCTTTTATGGGTTCAAGAAAGAACACGGCCAGACTTGCCAGAGGGTCTTTCCCGACGGCCAGGAACAGAAATATGCCACAGACCATGGTCAGTGCCACGGCGAATACCGGGGACAACCACGCCATCACCGCCGACGGCCGCGCACGCCGCTCCAGCCTAAACATGGGTTGTCTCTGCGCGCTGCGGCTGTTCAGCAGTCACGTCCCAAAGACCGCTCATCCAGCGGCCGATCAGATCCAGGCTGGCGTCGCCGGTTTTAATGGAGGGCGAAAGACGGCCTTTGGCCAGCACGACCAGACGGTCGGATATCTCGAACAACTCGTCGATCTCCTCGGAAATCAGCAAGACCGCGCACCCCGCATCACGCAGTACGAGCAGCTCGGAGCGGATCTGGGCAGAGGCCCCGACATCCACGCCCCAGGTGGGCTGTGCCACGAGCAATATGCGGGGTTCGCGGCAGACCTCCCGGCCAATAATGTATTTCTGCAGATTTCCGCCCGACAGGCTCGCCGCCGTGGCGTGCTCGTCGGGCGCCTTTACGCCGAAACGCGCGACGATAGTGCGGGCAATGTCATTGATGGCACGATTGCGAATGAAGCCGCCGGCAACTGTGCTTTCCGTCTGATGCGACAGCAGAATGTTCTGTGCAAGGGTAAGTTCAGGCACAGCACCGCGCCCAAGGCGCTCTTCAGGCACAAACCCTATGCCGTTGGCGCGGCGCCACGCCACGCTGCGTTGCCCGATGGCTGCCCCTTCAAGGCGGATTGCCGTAGCTTCGGCACGCGTATCCTCGCCCGACAAGACCGCCAGCAATTCCTGCTGGCCATTGCCGGATACACCCGCCACCCCCAGGATCTCACCGGCGCGCAAGTCGAATTCGATATTATCCAGAGGCGTTGCGAAAGCGTGCGCAGGGGCAACCGTCAGCCCGCGCACTGCCAGCATGATTTTGCCCGGCGCCTGCCGCCGCGGCTTGATGGCAGGCGGCTCGGCCCCGATCATAAGGCGCGACAGACTGGCTTCGGTTTCGTTGCGAGGGTCGCACACTCCCGTTACCCGGCCACCGCGCATGACCGTGCAACGGTGGCAAAGCGCGCGGATCTCGTCCAATTTGTGGCTGATATAAAGTATGCTGCAGCCGCCGGCGGCCAAGGCGCGCAACGTATCGAACAAGGTGCTGACCGCCTGTGGCGTCAGGACCGAGGTTGGCTCGTCGAGGATCAGCAGCCTGGGCTCGCCAAGCAACGCCCGCACAATTTCCACGCGTTGGCGTTCGCCCACGGACAGGGTATGCACATAGCGTTGCGGTTGCAGTTCCAATCCGTACCGTTGCGCCGTCTCTTGAACTTGCCGGGCAAGCTCCGCCATGGGACGTTTGCCGGGCAAGCCAAGGGCGATGTTCTCTACCACCGTCAGGGTATCGAACAGGGAAAAGTGCTGGAACACCATGCCAATGCCCAGTTGCCGCGCCGCAGCGGGATTGGCAATGCGGATTTCCTTGCCGTCCCAGAAAACGCGGCCTGAATCAGGCTTCGTAACACCGTAAATGATGTTCATCAGCGTTGACTTGCCGGCGCCGTTTTCACCTAGAACCGCATGTATTTCGCCCGGAAGAACCGTCAGGTCGACCCTATCGTTGGCGATGGTTGCCGGATAGCGTTTTGTAATTTGCTCAAGCGCAAGGCGAACGGACATCTAAGGGGCTCTGGGAAGTAGTAAGGTTGGCGCCGCGTTAGCGCTTGCCCAAGGCCTGTTCTATTTTTCTGTCGGTCTTGTATTGGCTAAGCGCATACACGGCCCAGATTGCCGCCGGAATCCAGCCGATAAGCGTCATTTGCAGAATTAGGCAGATCAGGCCGGCGATGGGGCGCCGGATCGTGAAAAACGTGAGCCAAGGCAACAACAGCGCAATAAGGAGTCTCATACGTTAAACCATTTGATGTTTCTTTCCGGAGGCTGCTATTCTAACCTCTGCTAAGCGGGAGCCTGCCTAAATGGGTGAAATCATGTCCAGTATCTGGACTACCACCATCTCCGAGTTCTCCGACATCCCCGATGTCGCCCAGGCCACACGCATAATCATCCGGCTTTCCATGGCCATCATCCTGGGCGCTGCCATAGGGTACGAGCGCGAACTTAGGGGCAAGGCCGCCGGTCTGCGCACCCATATGCTGGTCTCGCTGGGCGCTGCCATCTTCATTCTAGTGCCCTTGCAAAGCGGCATGGAAGTGGCCGACGCCAGCCGTGTTTTGCAAGGGATAATCGCCGGCGTGGGCTTTCTTGGGGCGGGTGCCATCATCAAATTCAATACCGACGGGGAAATCAAGGGACTGACGACGGCGGCCAGCGTCTGGGTGGCGGCGGCCATAGGCATTGCTGCGGGTATGGGACTGGAGGCAACTGCTGTGGTCAGTACGCTTGCCACTCTTTTCATCCTGGCCGTCGTCAGGCGTGTGGAAGATACAATAAAGGTTGCACCCGACACAGCGGAAAAATCCGCAACAACCAAAGAGCAACCGCCCGTCAACACCGGATAAGCGCATATTGCCCTACCCGGCTATGGCTTTTTCTCCGACTTTTTATTGCCCTTTTTATTGCCCTTGGCATCCAGCAAGGGCTCGCAGCCGGTTGCTTCATTGGTGCCGACATTAAGCAAGGGCAACAGTGCGGCCAAGGGCGTTGCCACTATGCCCAACGCAACGGAGGCACCGGCCCGGGCAGCCAGCGGCGCCGGTTGCACACCCACCTCCGGGTCCTTGAACGTGCCCTTTGCATACAGCGGGGAGCGCAACGTGAAGATGCGCAAGGTTCGATTCGCCGGGACCACATCCAGCGCGATTGCTTCGGTGCGCAGGTTGATTTGACCGGTGATATCAACCGTAGTGTCTTCGGTTTCCAGTTTGAAGACTTGTATTGTCATCAGCCCATTCTTCACGTTGAAGTCGGCTGCCACGCAATCCAATAGCACCTGCTCGTCGCCAAAAATTTTCACCAGCAGAATATTTGCCACATTCAGTCCGGCAGCTTCCAGAAGAAACCGGCTGACTGTCCCTCGCGTAACCAAAGCGCTTATCTGGCCGTCGGACGTTCCCAGCAATTCCGCAATGGAGCGTCCTTGCCCGGTGAGCTTGGCGTCGCCATGCAGCTCCCCGAAGCTGGCATCCATGCTTTCCGCGCCAGGGAACAATTGTTTAAGCTTTAAATTACGCGCAGCAATCACCATCTTTGCCTGAATCTTTTCCTGGCGGCCATCGAGCGTGATGGTATTGCGCAAGCTTCCCCCCGCGACGCCGAAATTCAACGGCGTGAGCGACAGGATACGATCGTTCAGCTTGATATGCGCATCGATGTCGTCCAGCGGCAGATTCTTGCCGCGCAGGATTTTACGGCCCTTGAACGTGACGTCGGCATCCATCCGCGCCCAGGTTTCTGTGCCGACCGGATTAACCGGCAAGGCTTTTCCCGGCGGCTGCTTGGGGCTGCCGTCTTCCTTGCCGTCTTCCTTTTTGCCGCCCTTCACCTCGCTGGTATCGGCACCAATGAGCGGCCCCAAGTCTGAGAATCGAAGCAGCTTCGATTCGATGTTGCCCGTCAGTAGCGGACGCGGTTCGCGGATTTGGAATTGAACGGAGCCTTGGACATCGCTCTCGCCCACCCTTCCCTCGAAATCCTCATAACGCCACGTGTCGCTATCGCCTTCGAGCATGCCGATGAGGTGACCGCTGGTGTTGTAGGGCGGCGTATTGGGCAGCGCCACGCCGGCAAGCGCGTTAAGATCCGCCATGCTGTCGCCGGCCAGCTTCAAACGCACATCCAGGGCGGCCAGTGCCTGTGGGCGGGTAACCGAGCCCTCGATGGCGATGGTGGTTTTACCGACGCTCACTTCCCCCTGCAATGGAAACGGATCCGCGCCGGACTGCAACGACAACACGTCGCCCGCCTGGCCTTTGCCGGAAATATCGGCCTTGTTATACGTGCCGGTCGCTTCCCAGCCTATGCCGTATCCTTTTTCGCTGGTTTCCTTCAGGCTGTTGACGTCGGCCTTCATATCAAGCTGGCTCGCCGCATCCAGCACTTGAATATTCACACGATCAAGCTGAACCTTTTGCAGGTCCAGCTTCCATTTTGATGGCGTTTTGTCCTTGTCGGCGGGATCGCGGAAGGTCCAGTTGTTGACGCCTTCGGCATTACGCCGCAACGCCACCTTGGCATTTTGAACCTGCAGGCTTGGAATTTGGATCACACGATCCAATAGGGCGGCCGGGTTCAAGACTACGGTCAGGCTTTCGACCTCGGCCATATTGCCGGCCGCTCCGGTTTGTTCAGAGGTTTGCTCAGGGTTGCCGACGCGTATGCCTTTTGCCGTGAGCTTGGGCCACGGCACCCAACCCAGCAAGCCTTCACTGTCCTGGCCGGGGCGCAACCAGTCTATGGTCAGGTCGCCTTCAATGGACACCGGCCGGTTTGCCATTTGGCTGGCCTTGCGGCTGATCCAGGGTTTGGCGATGTCCGGGCCGACCGTTGCCACGGCAACAACGGCCAGGACACCTGCAAAAATCAACCCCACAAATACCCATAGAATTATTCTTGCGTAACGCGGCATATACGCTCCGTGTAGTAGGCGCGTTCGAATCCGTCGCGCCTCCCCCAGCCATCACCGCATTGTAGGGCCTTAGCTACGCATCGACTGTTTTTCCTGGTAACGGACATGCCAGGATAAGGCGGCCTCCAATACATGCGGCGTGTGCCCGCCACGCGCGCACGCCTCGTTGAAGTAAGCACGCAAGTCGGCGCGGTAATCGGGATGTGCGCAGCGCTCGATGATCAGCACGGCACGTTCCCGTGGCGCCAGGCCACGCAAGTCCGCAAGTCCCCATTCGGTGGCGACGATATCGACATCGTGTTCGGTATGGTCCACGTGCGAAACCATGGGAACGATGCTGGAAATGGCCCCGTCCTTTGCGGTCGACTTGGTTACGAACATCGACAAATGGGCATTGCGCGCGAAGTCGCCGGAGCCGCCGATTCCGTTCATCATTTGCGTGCCGCCCACGTGGGTGGAATTCACATTGCCGTAAATATCGAGCTCGAGGGCCGTATTCAGCGCAATGATGCCCAGGCGGCGGATGATTTCCGGCGCATTGCTTATTTCCTGCGGCCGCAACACCAACCGGTCGCGATAGCGCTCCACATCGTGAAGAAACCGTTGATGCATGCCGCTGGACAGCGTAATGGATGAAGCCGAGGCAAACTGAAGCTGACCGGAATCGAGCAGCTCGAAGGCACTGTCCTGCAATACCTCCGAGTACATCGTCATACCTGTGAAGGGCGCCCCGATCAATCCGTGCAGCACCGCATTGGCGATGGTACCTATGCCAGCCTGCAATGGCATCAATGCCGGCGTCAGCCGCCCCGCCCGGACTTCACTCAGAAAGAATTCGACCACATGGCGCGCAATGGCCTCGGTCTCTTCATCGGCGGGCAGGATGGTGGACGGGCTATCCGCGTTATCGGTGATGACGATGGCGGCGATACGCGACGGATCGACGTGAATGGCAGTCGAACCAATGCGCTGGTCCGAAGCCATCAGCGGAATAGGTGCCCGCTGCGGCCGGTTGCCTGGAATGTAGATGTCGTGCATGCCTTCAAGCCCCAGCGGCATGCTCAGGTTAAGCTCGATGATGACCTGAGCCGCCTGTTCAGCGAAGCTGGCCGAATTGCCCACCGATGTGCTCGGCACAATAGCGCCGCCTTGCGTAATAGCGACAGCCTCTATTACCGCAATATCGATGGGGGCCAGGTTGCCTGTTCGCAGGTGATCCACCGTTTCCGACAAATGCTGGTCGATGAACATGACCTGGCCGGCGTTGATCTTCTTGCGCAACCGGGCATCGGCCTGAAATGGCATGCGCCGGGCCAGCAGGCCCGAGTCGGCCATGAGTCCGTCGCTGTCATTGCCCAGCGATGCGCCAGTGATCAGTGTCACGCGCAAATCGTCACGCCGCGCCCGTT
>CAZONP010000045.1:0-13874 GCA_964581155.1 uncultured Candidimonas sp.
TGTGTCGCAGGTCGTCAACCGTGCTGGGCGACTTCCTCCAGAGACTGTGTAAAGCGGTCGACAAGCTCGTTAACCTGAGCTTCCGTGATGATCAGCGGCGGGCAGAAGGCGATGCTGTCCTGGATTGAGCGCAGAATCAGGCCATTCTCCTGGGCTTGTTGCACGACTCGCGCGCCCATCATGCCGTTGGGTTCGAATGGTGCCCGGGAAGTTTTGTCGGACACCAGCTCGACGGCGCCGATAAGCCCGACTCCCCGAACCTCTCCCACCAGGGGATGCCCGGATAAAGCCTGTAGGCGACGCTGCAAGACAGCACCGACGGTGGCCGCATTTTCGACCAGGCCGCGCTCCTCGATGATTTGTATATTTTCGAGGGCAACGGCGGCTGCCACGGGATGGCCGCTTGCGGTGTAGCCATGGCCGAATACGCCAAGTTCGCCGCTATGGTGGGCGATGACGGAGGCCACAGATTCACTTAGCAGCACCGCCGCCAGAGGCTGATAAGACGATGTGAGCTGCTTGGATAGAGTCATGAAATCCGGCTCGATACCGTACAAGTCTGAAGCGAACATACGGCCGGTACGCCCGAACGCGGTGATAACTTCGTCCGCTATTATTAGCACGTCGTATTTGCGGCAAACCGCCTGGATTTTTTGCCAGTACGTTGCAGGCGGCACAATAACCCCGCCTGCACCCATGACAGGTTCTCCAATAAACGCAGCCACGGTGTCCGGGCCTTCCTGCAGGATCAGCGCCTCCAGTTCGGCGGCTAACCGGTCGGCAAATGCAGCTTCAGTCTCGTTGGGCAATCCCTCGTGGTACCAGTGCGGGCAGCGTGTATGCAGCATCTGCGGCAGTGGCAGATCGAAACCACGGTGGTTGCCCGGCAGGCCTGTAAGGCTGGCCGAGGCTACAGTCACTCCGTGATAACCACGGTTTCTTGCAATGATTTTCTTTTTTTCCGGCCTGCCCAGTGCATTGTTGTAGTACCAGACCATCTTTACGATCGTATCGTTTGCTTCGGATCCCGAGTTGGTGAAGAAGGCCTGTGCCATGCGCCCGCCGGTCAGTGCGATCAGGCGTTCGGCCAGCTCGACTGCGGGCACGTTCGATTTGTGGGTGAACGTATGATAGAACGGCAGGCAGTCCAGTTGCCGGCGCGCGGCGTCGACCAGGCGCGGTTCACTGAACCCGACCGCTACACTCCACAGCCCGGCCATGCCTTCGATATAGCGCTTGCCGTTCGTGTCGAATACGTAGATGCCATTGCCGCGCGCCATGATGCACGGGCCAACGTCACGGTGGCGCACCGCATTGGTATAGGGGTGAAACTGATACGATATATCGCGCTGTGCCAGCGTGGTGGGGATGCTCATGACTAGATTCCGCCCATGCACAGATATTTCATGACCAGGTAGTCGTCCAGTCCGTGGCGGGAGCCTTCGCGCCCTAGCCCGGATTGCTTGACCCCGCCGAAAGGCGCCGCCTCGTTCGAAATTACTCCCACATTGATACCCACCATGCCGTATTCCAACGCATCCGCTACACGCCAGATGCGACCGATATCGCGGCTGTAGAAGTAGGCTGCCAGGCCGTATTCCGTTGCATTGGCCATCGTTACGACTTGCGCATCGTCATGGAAACGGAACAGTGGCGCCACCGGCCCGAAGGTTTCTTCGGTCGCGACTTTCATGTCGGTCGTGACACCTGCGATGACGGTCGGTTCGTAGAACGTTCCACCAAGCGTGTGTGCATGCCCGCCCGTCATGACGTGCGCGCCTTTGCTTACGGCGTCCTCGACGTGATCGCGCACCTTGCGCAAGGCTGCTTCGTCGATCAACGGTCCCTGGGTCACGCCATCGGCCATGCCGTCTCCCACCTGAAGCCGCGATACGGCTTCGACCAGGCGACGCGCGAACTCGTCGTAGACGGCATCATGCACGTAGAAGCGATTGGCACACACGCAGGTCTGTCCGGAATTGCGATACTTGCTGATCATCGCACCCTCGACCGCCGCATCCAGATCGGCGTCGTCGAACACGATGAACGGCGCGTTGCCGCCGAGCTCCATGGAGAGCTTTTTTACCGTCGGTGCGCACTGCGCATAGAGCAGGCGGCCCACCTCGGTCGAGCCGGTAAAGCTGAGTTTGCGCACAAGGGGGCTGCCGGTCATTTCGCCACCAATTGCATGCGCATCGCCCGTGATCACCGAGAACACCCCGGGTGGCACACCGGCCTGCTCGGCCAGAACCGCCAGGGCGAGGGCCGAGAACGGCGTCTCGGGTGCGGGCTTGACGATCATGGGGCAACCGGCCGCCAGTGCCGCTGCGGCCTTGCGGGTGATCATGGAGGAGGGGAAATTCCATGGCGTGATCGCGGCACATACGCCTATGGGCTCCGTGACCACCACGATACGCCGATCAGCGGCCGGTCCGGGAATCACGTCGCCATAGGCGCGCTTGCCTTCTTCTGCATACCATTCCAAGTACGAAGCCCCGTAGGCGATCTCGCCTCGCGATTCAGCCAGCGGCTTGCCTTGTTCGGCGGTCATGATCCGCGCCAAATCCTCGGTGTGGTGAGTCATCAGGTCGAACCAGGTGCGCAGGATGGCGGCCCGGCGCTTGGCCGGCAATGCCCGCCAGCCGGCCCAGGCCACCTGCGCCGCCTCAATCGCCTCGCGCGTCTGCGCGGCACCCATGACGGGTACTGTACCCAGCAGCTCACCGGTTGCCGGATTATGTACGTCTTGCGTGGCGCCATCGGGCGCCCCCCGCCATTGTCCACCGATAAAGCACTGTTGGCGCAGCAGGCCCGGTTCGTTCAATTGCAGCATTTTGTCTACTCCATAGAAAATAATCGTTTGCGGACAAAGCCGTCGTCATACTCTGATCATACGGCGGCGGTCATATAACTCCACGCGTTCGTAACGCCTCGACCCCCTCGGGAGTCAGGCCCAGTACATCCTCCAGCACGGATGCAGTATGCTCGCCCAGCAATGGTGGAGGCAAACGGTATTCGACCGGTGTGTCCGACAGACGGATCGGGCTGGCCACCAGAGGCACTGAACCCGTTACCGGGTGCGGCATTTCGATGCGTAAGCCACGCGCCCGAACCTGCGGGTCGCCGAAGACCTCGGTCATGGTGTTGATCGGCCCACAGGGCACGGCCTTGGCCTCGAGAGCCGTCACCCATTGCGCGGTTGTCCGAGTTGTAGTCAGCTGACGCAAAATGGGGATAAGCTCGTCCCGGTGCCCCACCCGTGCCTTGTTCGTGGCAAACCGAGGATCCTGTGCCAGTTCGGGTCGGCCGGTTTCCTCGCAAAAGCGCGCAAATTGTCCATCGTTGCCGATCGCCAGAATCATGTAGCCGTCGGCTGTGGGGAAGTCCTGATATGGCACGATGCTAGGATGGGCGTTTCCCAAACGGCTCGGACTGTCGCCGGTCGCGAGATAGTTCATGCCCTGATTGGCGAGGCAGGCGACTTGCACGTCCAGCAGCGCCATGTCCACGTGCTGACCGACGCCCGTGCGTTCGCGTGCCGCAAGCGCCGCCTGAATTGCATTGGCCGCATACAGGCCTGTCAGGATGTCGGTCAGCGCGACTCCCACCTTCATCGGCCCGCCGCCGGGTTCGCCATTGGGGCGACCTGTCACGCTCATCAAGCCGCCTAGGCCCTGAATCAGAAAATCATAGCCCGCACGCGCCGCATAAGGCCCAGTCTGGCCGAATCCCGTGATGGAGCAGTACACCAGGCGCGGATTAATGGCATGCAAACTATCGTAGTCCAGGCCATAGCGTGCCAGGCCGCCCACCTTAAAGTTCTCGACCAGCACATCGGATTCGCGCGCGAGCTGACGAATTAGTTCCTGACCCTCTGGGCAGGCCACGTCCACCGTCACTGACCGCTTATTGCGGTTGGTACATAAGTAATAGGCCGCGACTGCGGATTCCTTCCCCTCGTCGTCCTTCATCCATGGGGGGCCCCAGCCGCGTGTGTCGTCACCGGCGTCGGGCCGCTCGATCTTGATCACGTCGGCGCCGAGGTCTGCCAGAATCTGTGTGGCCCACGGGCCAGCCAATATGCGAGACAAGTCCAGAACGCGGATGTGGGATAGTGCCCCTTTGGTCGCTGTTGTCATAGTATGGTCCTCAGTTGGAAAAAGCAGCGATCCCGTTGCCCCCCAACATGTCACGCGCCATACGCGCGATATCGAGCGCCTCGTCGCAGCAGTCGCGCTTGATGATTGGGGTGATCTCCACGGGCGTCTGGCCATCGTCTTTCATGCGTCCGATACGCAGCACGGCCTGCAAGCCCAGGGTGATATCAGTCAACATGTCGGCGAGCTTTTTCTGGACTATCTGATTAGCTGCGAGGGGTCGGCCGAATTGATGGCGGTCCAGCACGTATTGACGTCCGGTTTCGTAGCACGCTTCCGCCGCCCCCAGCGCGCCCCACGCAATCCCGTAGCGAGCCGAGTTCAAGCAGGTAAACGGCCCCTGGAGGCCGCGCACTTCGGGAAAGGCGTTGTCTTCAGGTACGAAGACGTCATCGAGCACGATTTCGCCTGTAACCGAAGCCCGCAAGCCGACCTTGTCGTGGATGGTGGGCGCCGACAGGCCGTGCCAGCCTTTTTCGAGGATGAAACCCCGGATGTCGCCAGCTTCGTCCTTCGCCCACACCACGAATACGTTGGCGATTGGGCTGTTGGTGATCCCGGTTTTGGTGCCGGTCAGACGGTATCCGCCCGGTACGCTGCGCGCATGGGTGCGCATTGAATCAGGATCCGATCCATGATCGGCTTCAGTCAGACCAAAACAGCCTACCCATTCGCCAGAGGCCAGGCGCGGTAGGTATTTCTGCTTCTGCGCTTCTGCGCCGAAAGTTGCGATAGCGACCATCACCAGAGAGCTTTGCACGCTCATCATGGAGCGGTAGCCGGAGTCCACTCGCTCAACCTCGCGGGCGATCAATCCAAAACACACGTAATTAAGGCCGGAACCACCGTACGGCTCGGGAATGGTGGCGCCCAATAGGCCCAGTTCCCCCATCTCGCGAAAGATTGCCAAGTCAGTCTTTTCGTTGCGAAAGGCGTTCTGCACACGCGGCAGCAGGAAATCCTGGCTATAGGCGCGCGCCGCATCCCGGACCATGCGCTCAGCGTCACTCAATTGTTGATCTAGCAACGAAGGATCGAGCCACTGAATTTGGGTATGGCCTGGGGACATGGGGAACTCCTGAATCGTCGAGTCGTTATGGAGTGAATTTTCAACATCCTATTTATTTTTTGTTCCAGGGACAATCGATATAAACTGCGGTATCTGTGACTTTTTGGCACTCGTGACGATGCGTAAACGCTTTCCCAGTACATCTGCTCTGCAAGCCTTCGAAGCCGCTGCCCGCCACGAGAGCTTCACGCGCGCCGCCCAGGAGCTGGCCTTGACCCAGGGGGCCATCTGTCGACAAATCGCCGGCCTGGAAGCCTTCGTCGGCGTGTCCCTGTTCCAGCGCGTACACCGCGGCGTTCGCCTCACGGATGCCGGCGAACGCTATGGTCAGCTGGTGCGCCGCCAACTGGACACAATCGAGCGCGATGCGCTGTCGATCATGGCGCACCAGACCGGCGGCGTACTGGAACTGGCCGTAGTACCGACCTTTGCCACCCGGTGGCTGCTGCCGCGTTTGGCAAACCTGAACGCCAGCTGCCCGGGCTTGCAGCTGAATATGGTGACCCGTACGCGCCCATTCCTGTTCGAGGACACGGAATTCGATGCCGCCATTTACTCTGGGGATCCCGGCTGGCCAGGCACGCAGGCCTATTTTCTTATGCGCGAAAGCCTTGTGCCGGTGTGCAGCCCACGGTTGGCCGAAGGGCCGCTGGACGCCCAAACTATTGCTACTCTGCCGCTGTTGCAACAAAGCACCCGTCCCTATGCCTGGCGGGAATGGTTTGCCTCGGCGCAAGCGAGTGCACCGGCCGATATGGCTGGAATGCGTCTGGAGCTATTTTCCATGCTTGCTCAGGCGGCCATTGACGGCCAGGGAGTTGCATTGATTCCACCCTTGCTAATCCAGAATGAACTGACTTCCGGGGAACTGGTAGTTCTGAATCCCCATGAAGGCCCGGGCAAGCGTGCCTACCGCCTGATCGTGCCTGAACGCAAGGCGTCGCTGCCGGCGCTGATGCATTTTCGTGACTGGCTGGTCGGGCAGGCCGCCACGCCCCAAGCAATAAGTCACTGCACTATCCGCCGAGAGCCTTAAAGCATTCCTGATTGGCCCTATCAAATATCCAAAAATGGATCTGTTTAACAGACCATAAGAAACGTATATTCGTTAAAGGTAAACCCGCAAATACGTAAGGATTGGAGATAGGCATGACTGACCTGAATCAGCACTGGCAAGATCGAAAGAACGCGGCCATCCCGAATGGCATCGGCATTACATGCGACTTCTACGCAGAACGCGCGCTGAACGCCGAGCTGTGGGATTTGGAAGGGCGACGGTACATTGACTTTGCGGCCGGTATCGCAGTGGCTAACACCGGACACTGTCACCCCCGCATCGTCGAATCAATCCAGGCGCAGCTCAGCGCCTTCACCCACACCGCCTTCCAGGTGGCTCCTTATCGCTCGTACGTCGAGCTGGCCGAGCAGATCAACCGCCTGGCCCCTGGCGATCACCCAAAAAAGACCGCATTCTTCACCACCGGGGCGGAGGCCGTAGAGAATGCCGTTAAGATCGCCCGCGTCGCTACGGGTCGCACCGGGGTTATTGCGTTTTCAGGCGCATTTCACGGGCGCACATTCATGGGTATGGCCCTTACGGGCAAGGTTGCTCCGTACAAACAAGACTTCGGCCCCCTGCCAGCCGAGGTCTACCACCTGCCGTTTCCGAATATGCTCGACGGTGTGACCACACAGGATTCGTTGAAGGCCCTGGATTTGCTGTTCAAAGCGGATATCAGTCCAAATCGTGTCGCCGCCATCATCGTCGAGCCAGTGCAGGGTGAGGGCGGTTTCAATGTCGCCCCACCGGATCTTCTTCGTGCGCTACGCGAACGCTGCGACGAGTACGGCATTTTGCTGATTGCCGACGAGGTGCAAACCGGTTTTGCGCGCACCGGACGAATGTTTGCCATAGAACACTCCGGCGTCGTGCCCGATCTGATAACCATGGCCAAGAGTCTTGCCGGTGGCATGCCGCTGTCGGGGGTCTGCGGTCGTGCGGAACTCATGGATGCAGCGCCCCGGGGGTCTCTGGGTGGGACCTATGCCGGCAACCCCTTGGCGGTCGCGTCGGCCTTGGCCGTGCTGGAGGTGATCGAATCCGAGCAGCTTATCGCCCGCGCGGAGGAGCTGGGTGCGCGCTTGCGCAGTGCATTGGCCGATATTGCACATCCTGGCGTAGCCGAAGTCCGAGGCCTGGGCGCCATGGTCGCTGCCGAATTGCGAGACCCGAAAACCGGCTTGCCCGACCCGGAAACAGCAGCAGCAATCCAACGCCGGGCCTTGGAGCATGGCCTGATCCTGCTGACTTGCGGCTCACATGGGCACGTGATTCGTTTCTTATTCCCATTGACGATCCAAGACGAAGTCCTTGCGGAAGGACTCGGTATTCTCAAGGACGTCATGACATCCTGAATCGGAAGATTCAAGAGACTTTAGTCAACGCGGCATCGATGACTTCACCCAGAGTCGGAAATGCCGCATTGATCTGTTCTTCTGAAACGCAGCCAAACCCAAGAAGCAGGCCCTTCTTGGCTTGCTTGCTATCCAAGTAATAGTCGCTCAACGGCCGCACGATAATGCCGCGCTGCAGCGCCATGTGGGCTATTGCCATGTCGTCTACGGCATCGGGCAGCCCTAACACCAGATGCAGGCCTGCATCGTCGCCGATGATCTCCAAACTCTTGCCGTAGCGACGCTGTATGGCATGGATCAAGCATTGGCGCCGGCTCGCATACAAATTCCGGACTCTCCTGACATGCGAACTGAGGTAGCCCTCGGCGAGGAATTCAGCCAGGTTCGCCTGTGTCATCAGCCGGCCCTCCCGGTAGAGTTCCGCCACGGCATTGGCAAAGTGGTCGGCCAGCGGGACAGGCACCACCAGATAGCCGGTGCGTAGGCCCGGATACATCATTTTGCTGAAGCTGCCGGCATAAAGTACGCGCCCCGAGTCATCGAGCCCTTGCAGCGACTGCAACGGCCGGCTACCAAAACGAAACTCGCTGTCGTAATCGTCTTCGACGATCCAGCATCCGTGCTGCTGGGCATATTCCAGCAGCATGCGACGCCGGCTCAGGCTCATTACCATACCGAGCGGATATTGATGTGACGGCGTAATCACGATCAGCTTCGGCGGATGCTTCATTTGTCGGGGATCAGGATTCAGACCCTCGGCGTCCACCGCAATGCCTTTCACCCGCAATCCCGAAGACAGCAACAGGTTGCGTAAGCCCCAATACGAAGGTTCTTCTATCCATACCAGATCGCCAGGTTCGGTCAGCAAGCGGGTTATGACATCAACCCCCTGATGTATTCCGGTGGTAATGATCACCTGGCGAGCCGAGCTATTGACGGAGCGGGAACTATTCACATAGGCGGATATAGCATGCCGGAGAGGCTCATAGCCGCCCGCCGGCGCATAACCCAGGAAGTCTTGGGGCTGGTTGCGCCAGCGCTTGTTCTGGATCCGCTGCCAGGTTCTAAACGGAAATTCAGAAATATCGGGGACCCCCGCCATGAAGGCACCCTGCTGGCGGTTTGAAAACCCCAGCCTGTGCACCAGCCGGACGCCACGCTGCGACAGCGAGGGATAAGGCGCGATGTGCGAAGACTCCGTAGCGTCACTGCGGGGGCTGTCTTCGAAAGAATCCTGACTGACATCAGCGACAAATGTGCCTTTACCCGTGGTGGCATGCACATAGCCTTCCAGCGCCAACTGCTCGTAGACCTGAATGATCGTATTGCGGGCAATACCCAAATCCTTGGCCAATAGACGTGATGCGGGCAGGCGACTATCGGCGGGCAGCTTGTCTGTCAGGATCGCCTTACGTAACAAAAGATAGAGTTGATGGTAAGCGGGTTGATCAGAATCAGTGTCCAGCCATAGTTGCAACCACTCTGCCAGCACGATAGATGTCAAAATTGGCCCCATTATATTTATAAAAATGGCTCTTTCTTGTAAACCACGTTGTCGTTATATTAAGAAAAACAAGCAATCTTGCTTAGCCCGTTGTGTGAATCAAAACACAAGTATAAAAGGACAGACACGGCATGGCGCAACACACTCCGGATCCTCTTGTTCGTTTTCATCGCGTACAAAAGTCCTACGACGGCGAGTCACTGGTCGTAAAAGACCTGAATCTGGATATTCATCACGGTGAGTTCCTTTCCTTGCTTGGGCCGTCCGGTTCGGGAAAAACAACTTGCCTGATGATGCTGGCCGGTTTCGAGTATCCCACTGCAGGTCGTATCACTTTGGATGGAGTCAGCCTCAACGATGTACCGCCCCACAAGCGGAACATTGGCATGGTGTTCCAAAACTATGCCTTGTTTCCCCACATGACGGTGGAAAAAAACCTGGAATATCCCCTGAAGGTCAGGAAGATTCCGGCGGACCAGCGCAAGCAAAGTATTCACGACGCATTAGCCATGGTGCAAATGGAGAGCTTCGGCTCACGGCACCCTGCGCAGTTATCCGGAGGACAGCAGCAGCGGGTCGCCTTGGCCAGGGCGCTGGTGTTCAAGCCCAAGTTGGTTTTGATGGACGAACCCCTGGGTGCACTGGATAAACAACTTCGCGAACATATGCAATTGGAACTGAAAGCCCTGCATAAATCGCTGGGGATTACCTTTGTGTATGTGACACACGACCAAAGCGAAGCACTGACCATGTCGGACCGAGTGGCCGTATTTGACAAGGGCATAATCCAGCAGGTGTCGACGGTCGATATGCTTTACGAAAACCCGGAGAATCGCTTTGTGTCCGGTTTTGTGGGCGACTGCAATCATTTCTCAGCCACTATCACCGCCACCAAGGACCACATGTGTACGGCCACCTTATCGAATGGGGCTGTGGTTACCGCGTCCAATATAGAGCAGTTGCCGGCAGGGCAGCCTTGTATTGTTGCCATACGACCGGAGCGGTTGCGTTTGGTGGGTGACGGCGGCAGCCCGAATGTCATCCGCCTGGAAGCACTGGACAGGGTGTATTTCGGGGATCACGTACGCCTGCGTTGCCGCAATGGTGCCGAAGCGCCAGTATTCGTAAAACTGCCCTTGACCGACAGCAACGCGCTAATTTCCATCCAAAGCGGCAAGGAGGTAATTCTGCAGGCCGCGCCCGAACATGTCAGGGCATTCCGACCCTGAATTTGTAAGCTGCTATTAACACACCATAATAAAATCTACTTGGAGACTCACAATGAAAACGAATAAACTTTCTTATGCACTTGGCCTGGCCGCCTGCCTTTCCCTGGCAACGGCAGGCAGCGCCCTGGCACGCGACCTGACTATCGTCAACTTTGGGGGCGCTGCCGGCGAAGCCCAGAAAAAAGCCTTTGTGGCGCCGCTGGAAACGCAACTGGGTACAAAAATCATCAGTGTGGCCTACAACGGCGAGCTGGCCAAAGTCAAAGCCATGGTTGAAACCAAGAACGTGGTGTGGGACGTAGTCGAAGTCGAAACCGCCGACTTAAGTCGTGGTTGCGATGAAGGTTTGTTTGAAACCATGGACTGGTCAAAAATAGGCAATAAAGCCGACTTCATACCCGAGGCAGTACACGACTGCGGCGTTGGCACGTTCGTCTGGTCCACCGCGTTGGCCTACAACACAAAAAATCTCAAAAGCGCCCCCAACGGCTGGGCCGACTTCTGGGACGTTAAAAAATTCCCCGGTAAACGAGGCATGCGCAAAGGCGCGCGCTACAACCTGGAATTTGCACTGATGGCCGACGGCGTAGCACCTTCGGATGTGTACAGCGTGCTCAAAACGCCCGAAGGCATAGACCGGGCCTACGCCAAACTGGATGAACTTAAACCGCACATCCAGTGGTGGGAGGCGGGCGCCCAACCTGTACAAATGTTGGCGGCGGGCGATGTCGTCATGTCTACCGCATACAACGGCCGCATCGATGCCGCACACCAAGAGGGCCAGCCACTGGCGGTTGTATGGAATGAAAGCATCTACGATCTGGACTACTGGGTGATCCCTGTGGGCACGCCCAACAAAGAGCTCGCCCAGAAGTTCATCAAATACGCATCCTCTGTGCCGGCTCAGGTCGCACATTCACAAGCAATCACCTATGGCCCCATCGTCAAGGCCGCAATCAACGAGCTGAGTCCGGCATTAGTCGCGAATATGCCCAGCGCTCCTGAAAACATGAAAAACGCACTGCTTTCCAGCTATGAATACTGGGCCGATCATGGCGAAGAACTGGATCAGCGTTTTTCATCCTGGTCGACCCGCTAAACCAAGCCCATTCCCCCTTGCTGACGTATTCCTGTCTTCACAGGAATACGTCGACTTTTTGACGGCGTCACACCATGACAGAAGCAACTGCAGGCAACCCGGGCATGGCAATAAAACGAGCCATCGCCTCCAATGATCGAAGGCGCAAATGGCGCGCTCTATTGTTGACGGCGCCATTGGCTCTGTTCCTGCTGATTGTGTTTGTAGTGCCCACCGGGGCGTTGCTGTTTCGATCAATAGAGAACACTGAAGTCATACAGCATTTACCCGCCACGCTCGCGACACTGGAGAGCTGGGATGGACAACAGGCGCCGGACGCTGCCAGCTACGCCGCCCTTATCCAGGATCTGCAAGCGGCAAAAAATGACAACGCGACGGGCGTGCTTGCACGGCGGCTGAATTATGAAATCAGCGGCTATCGGACGCTGATCTTTAAAACAATACGTCGCCTGCCGCTTGATGGCCAAGAGGGCCTAAGCGATGCCGATAAACGCGAGCGCATTCTGGGCGTCGACGCACGGTGGGGCGATGCGGCCTACTGGCGTGCCATCAGCAACAACAACACCGCCTGGTCCGATTATTATCTTCTTGCCTCATTGGACCTTAAGCGCGATACCGACCGCTCCATTGTCCAGGTGCCACCCGATACATCGGCATTCCGCACGATATTTGGCCGTACGTTCCTGATCAGCGCGGTAGTTACTCTGGTCACCCTGGCACTGGGATTTCCGCTGGCGTACTGGATGACTCAATTGCCCAAGAGTCGCGCCAACCTCGTAATGATATGTGTACTGATTCCCTTTTGGACGTCGGTGCTGGTGCGTATTGCCGCGTGGGTAGTGTTATTGCAACGTCAGGGGCTGGTCAACAAAGCGTTAATGGGCATAGGCGCAACCGATGCCCCGGTCGATCTGTTGTTCAACCGTCTGGGCGTATACATCGCCATGGTGCACATACTGCTGCCGTTTATGGTCCTGCCCATTTATAGCGTCATGCAATCCATACCGGCCACCTATCAGCGAGCGGCAATTTCATTGGGCAGCCATCCTTTTGCGGCATTCTGGCGCGTCTATGTCCCGCAGACTTATCCCGGTGTTGCGGCAGGCGCGCTGTTGGTATTTATAGTTTCTGTGGGCTACTACATTACGCCGGCCCTGCTGGGCGGGCCGAATGACCAGATGATTAGCTATTACGTGGCCTACTTTACCAATCAGACTATCAACTGGGGTATGGCCAGCGCCCTGGGATTCCTGCTGCTATTGGGCACACTGCTACTGTATTCATTGTATCGGCGCCTGGCAGGCCGTGAACTTGGACTGGGCTAATTCATGACTACACCGCATACCGACAAATTTCCGCCCTATATGTCCGCCATCGAACGACTGTGGCATTACAGTCATAGATGGCTGTGTTTTGCGATCCTGATATTTCTACTGCTGCCCATACTGGTAATCATGCCGCTGTCGTTCAGCGAAGGCACGCTATTGCTGTATCCCATTCCCGGTTTTTCCCTAAGATGGTACGAAGCACTATTCCAATCGGATGATTGGATGCGCGCCACGCGCAACAGCTTTATTGTGGCGCCCATGGCAACGCTGCTGGCCACAGTGCTGGGCACCATGGCGGCAATGGGTTTGCAGCGTATTAATTTTCTGGGGAAAAGCCTGCTGATGGCGGTGCTGATCTCGCCCATGATCGTTCCCTTGGTCGTCGTCGGCGTAGGCATTTACTTGTTCTTTGCGCCTTATGGCCTTACCAGCAGCTACACCGGTCTTATTTTGACCCATGCCGCCTTGGGCTCGCCTTTTGTGGTGACCACAGTCACCGCCACCTTGCAGGGCTTCGACCAGAACCTGGTGCGCGCGGCTTATAGCTTGGGCGCCAGCCCACTAAAAGCGTTCTTTACGGTGACTTTGCCGATTATTGCGCCTGGGGTAATTGCTGGAGCCCTGTTTGCCTTTATTACGTCGTTCGACGAAGTAATCACCACGCTGTTTCTGGCCGGGCCCGAGCAAGTCACGCTGCCTCGCCAAATGTTCACCGGTATAAAGGAAAACATCAGCCCCATCATTGCCGCCGTGGCCACGATATTGATTCTGTTCTCGACATCGTTATTGCTGACATTGCAGTGGCTGCGCGGACGCAGCCCGGCTGGGAAAAGATAGCGGTGTTGTGCGTTGCGTGATCAAAGCGCGTGCCGCGACTCATCAACACAGTGACGTGGCGCAGTGTCACGCTTGCATCGCGAGGCTACCGCCGTGTCATGGACATTTTCGAAGGTGCATGAATGGCGGCTTTCGGCCAGAAGCGGACCGCTAGGATTTACTCTTGAATGACCGCCTCAGGCTTAATTGAAGTACTTTGGATTAGTTACTGAAGCCAAACCTATTGAGTCGGCAAG
>CAZONP010000046.1:0-13308 GCA_964581155.1 uncultured Candidimonas sp.
AGTTGGTCATCATGCCGCCAAGCCAACGGCTGTCGACGTAAGGCATGCCGCAACGTGCAGCTTCGGCGGCGACGAGTTCACGTGCGGCGCGCTTGGTGCCGACGAACAGGACACTGCCGCCACGGGCTGCAATTTGACGAATGTATTTTGCAGCTTCCTGGTACTTGACGACGGTTTGTTCCAGGTTGACGATGTGGATCTTGTTACGGTGACCAAAGATGTACGGTGCCATCTTGGGGTTCCAGTAACGTGTCTGGTGACCGAAGTGAACACCAGCTTCAAGCATTTCGCGCATTAACGACATAAAATTCTCCGAGGGTTTGGTCTTGTGCTAGGCTAGTATCCGGTTGATCCAGACACCCTGTGTTAGCCAGGCACGCGATTTTTGTAACGGTGCTTCCGACAATGCTTTAGACAAAGTCATGGCACCTCTGTGGCATTCTTACAGCAGTTTCGCGCCACAGGCTTTCTAATGAAAATTCAAGAAAGCCTATAATTCTACTATTTTTAGGACAACAAGTTCAAGTTACCATGAGTGTTATAGTTACAGACCCCACCGATCTCGATAAAATGCGCGCCGCCTGTCAGGCCGCCGCGACCACACTGGACTTCCTCGAGCCGCACATCCGTGCCGGCATCACCACTGGCGAGCTCGATCGTCTGTGTCTGGACTTCATCACCAATGAACTCAAGGTCGAGTCCGCCACAGTGGGCTACGCCCCGCCTGGCTACACGCCCTTTCCCGGCTCCATCTGCACGTCGGTCAACCACGTGATCTGCCATGGCATCCCCGGGGAAAAAGTCCTGAAGAATGGGGACATCATGAATATCGATGTCACCGTCATCAAGGATGGGTGGTTCGGCGACACAAGCCGTATGTACTATGTGGGTGAACCGTCCATCCTCGCCCGGCGCCTTACGGAAATCACCTACGAATGCATGTGGCTCGGTATCGAGCAAGTTCGCCCGGGCGCCATGCTGGGCGATATCGGCCACGCGATACAAAAGCATGCCGAGAAGGCCGGCTTTTCGGTGGTCCGCGAATACTGCGGCCATGGCGTGGGTCGCAAGTTCCATCAAGATCCGCAAGTGCTTCACTATGGGAAACCGGGCACAGGCGTCAAGCTTGAACCCGGCATGATATTCACGATCGAGCCCATGATAAACGCAGGCCGTCGCGAAATCCGCACACTGGCCGATGGCTGGACCGTCGTCACCCGCGACCATACCCTGTCAGCGCAGTGGGAGCACAGCCTTCTGGTGACCGATACGGGCTATGAAATCCTGACCATATCCAAGGGTATGCCCGCACGACCCGCGTTTGTCACGTCGGCGTAAGCCCTATCAACGGTCGGACCATGCGCACGCCCACCGTAGTCCTATTGCGCAATCAGCTGGCGCAGCGGCGTAACGAGGCCATAAAGCGGTTTCGCGATCATCTCCGCCCCGAACAGCTTCTAATCGCGTTGCGGCGCATCATGGACCAGACGCTGCGCGATCTGGTGCGCACCTATGCCCTACCGCCCGGCTCCGCCCTCGTTGCGGTGGGTGGCTATGGGCGCGGCGAGCTGTATCCCTATTCCGACGTGGACGTATTAGTCTTACTGCGCGACCCGCCCAGCGCAACCGGGACGGCCATGATCGAGGCACTGATCGCGGCCATGTGGGACTTGGGTATCGATCCAGGGCACAGCGTGCGCACGCTGGCCGACTGCCAACGCGAGGCGGCCAACGACATCACAGTTGAAACTTCCCTCATGGAAGCGCGCTGGCTGGTGGGCGACCGGCAATTGCTTAAACAGTTGGAAACGTTGATGCGCGACCAGATGGACGTGCAAACGTTTTTCCAGGCCAAGCGCGCCGAAATGCAGCAGCGCCACGCCCGACACCAGGACACCCCGTATGCGCTGGAGCCCAATTGCAAAGAGGCCCCCGGCGGCTTGCGCGATCTGCAAGTGGTGTTGTGGGTGGCGCAGGCGGCCGGTCTGGGACGCACCTGGGCGGAAATCGTTCGCACCGATTTATTGACGGGCCCCGAACTGCGCTCGCTGCGCCGCGCGGAATCGGCGTTCAAGCGCTTGCGTATCGAATTGCATTTGCTGAGCGGGCGCCGCGAGGATCGGGTGCTTTTCGACCTCCAGCCGGGGCTGGCGGCCGTATACGGGTTCACCGCCGTCAAGAATCGTCGCCCCAGCGAAATCCTTATGCAGCGGTACTATTGGGCCGCCAGGGCAGTCAACCAATTAAATACCATCCTGATGCAAAGCATCGAGGAACTGCTTTTCCCGGTAGCCACCGAATTTGCGCGCATCATCGACGATGACTTCCAAGTCGTGCGGGGCCGCCTGCAAACCCGCCGGGAAGATAGTTTTGCGCGCAACCCCGCCCTGTTGCTGCGCGCTTTTCTGGTCATGCAGCAGAATCCGGACATCTCCGGCCTGTCGGCTCAAAGCTTGCGTGCCATGTGGAATGCCCGCCGCCGCATTGACGCGCAGTACCGCAAAAATCCGGTGAATCGCCGGCAGTTCATACAAATCCTGCAGCAACCTCGTGGCATTGTTCATGCACTGCGCCGCATGACCATGCTGAACATCCTGCCGCGTTATCTGCCGGTATTCCGACGCATTGTCGGTCAGATGCAGCATGACTTGTTCCATGCCTATACGGTGGACCAGCACATACTGATGGTGGTGCGCAATCTGCGCCGCTTCACCATGCCGGAACACGCCCAGGAGTACCCGCTGGCCAGCCAACTGATCGCCAACTTCGACCGCCATTGGCTGCTCTATATTGCCGCGCTGTATCACGACATAGCCAAGGGTCGCGGTGGCGACCATTCCGAACTCGGCGCCATAGAGGTACGCCGCTTTTGCCAGGATCACGGCATCGAGGGGCCCGACAGTGAGCTCGTCGAGTTTCTTGTGCGCCACCATCTGACCATGTCCATGGTGGCTCAGAAGCGCGATCTGAGCGATCCGGGCGTCATACAAGACTTCGTCCATTGTGTACAGGATGAGCGGCATCTTACTGCGCTCTACTTGCTTACCGTTGCCGATATACGCGGTACCAGTCCCAGGGTCTGGAATTCCTGGAAAGGAAAGCTGCTGGAAGACTTGTATCGCCAGGCCCTGGAGGCGCTGGGCGGAACGCAGCCTGACACCGGCACGGTACTGGCACAACGCAAGGCGTTGGCCGCCAATGAGATCCGCCTCATGGGTTTGCGCGATGAAAGCCGCGACGCGTTTTGGGATCAACTGGATATTGCGTACTTCCTGCGTCATGAGGCCGGCGATATTGCGTGGCACACGCGTCATCTGTACTACCGCGTCAATTCCCCGGAACCTGTGGTGAAAGCCAGAGTCATCGGCCAGAACCAGGCTTTGCAGGTCATGGTCTACACCAAAGACATTGATGACTTGTTCGTGACGATCTGCCGCTACTTCGATCAGCGCGGCCTCGATGTGCAGGATGCGCGGATCCACACCACCCATCATGGTTGGGCACTGGACAGCTTTATTGTCCTGCTCGGCCCCTACGACAAAGATTACCGGTCCAATGCGTCGCTGGTCGAGCATGAACTGAATATCCAACTACGTGCCCCTGCGCCGATAAAGCCGCCGCACGGCTCGACAACAGCAAGCCCTCGAGCGGGGTCTCGTCGCGCCCGCGTGTTCCCTATTGTTCCAAACGTGGAACTGCAGCCGGACGAGCGCAGCGCATCGTGGCGTTTGTCTGTTACCGCCGCCGACAGGCCCGGTCTACTGTATAGTCTTGCCCAAGTATTCGCGGCAAATTCAATCAATCTGAAGATGGCAAAAATCTTGACGCTGGGCGACCGGGTCGAAGATATTTTCATCATCGAGGGCGATGTATTGGGCCACCCGCGGGCGCAGCTGCAATTCGAGCGCGATGTGCTCGCCACACTCGATAGCACAACCTTCTAATCCCCTTACCCTGCGTGCTATCGCCATGGCCTTCAACGATTTGTTCATCAATTTCGGTCGCAGCTTCCTTTTTGCGCTTGCCACACTGCTGCCCATTCTGAATCCGCCTGCGGTCGCCCCCATTTTCCTTACGCTCACCGAAGGGGCAAGTGCCAATTCCCGCACGCAGCTGGCGCGGCGGGTCGCGTTCAATATCTGCCTGATGCTGGCCATCGCCATGGTGGCGGGGAATCTTGTGCTTGCATTCTTCGGCATATCGCTGCCGATCATCCGTGTGGGCGGCGGGTTGTTGGTGGTGGCGACTGCGTGGCGACTGGTCGGTGCTTCCGACTACGATGCCGAGCAAGCGCAGAATATGGCGGTGGCCTATTCGCTTGACCAGGTGCGGTCCAAGGCGTTTTATCCGTTGACGTTCCCCATGATCTGCGGACCTGGCGCGATATCAGCCGCCATCACGGTCGGCGCCGCGCTGCATGGCGATACGGCCATGACGACGGCAAGCAATCTTGCAGGCTCGCTGCTAGCCATCGGCGCCGCCTCTATCGTGGTCTACTTATGCCTGAAATTCGCCGCGCAATTTCTGCACAAGCTCGGGCCCAACGGCACGGCCGTGCTTATGCGGCTTTCGGCGTTCATTCTGCTTTGCCTGGGTGTGCAAATCATCTGGGACGGCGCGCACGAACTTATACTCAACTTGCTGCGAGAGGCGGCAGCCATAGGAATTTGACGCAACATGATTACAGTTACAGGGACACGCTTGCTTAATGTTATTGCACTGCTTTGCGTAGGGGCAGTGGCAGTTGCCTTGGTGTCGCAGCACGTCTTCGACATGTTGCCCTGCGCGTGGTGCGTGCTGCAACGACTTATATTCCTGATGATCGCCGCCGTGTGTTGGCTGGCCGTGCTGGCCGGCCGGTACGCGGGCTGGCCGCAACGATTGGGTGCCGTGGCTGCCGCCGGCCTTGGCTGCGCCGGAGCCCTGGCCGCATGGTATCAGTACACCGTGGCGGCCAACATGTTTTCCTGCAATATGACGTTCGCCGATCGCTACATGGTGTCCAGTGGCCTTGATGCCGGCCTGCCCTGGCTGTTCGGAATTTTCGCCACTTGCATGGACGCCCGGGTAAGCCTGCTGGGTATTGAATACGCCTTGTGGAGTATGGGCTTGTTCATTCTGGTTACAGTGCTGGCCGGGGCGGCGGCATGGCGCCGCCCGCTGCGCTAGCTGCGGTTTAGGCGACCGGCCGTATCTTGGCCAGCGTTTGACGGGCAATCACGTATTCTTCGTTGGTGGGCACGACATATACGCCTATGCTGCTGTCATTGCTGGAGATGCAAACCGCGCTTTCCTGGTTGAGCGCGTCGTCCAGCTTAAGCCCCAGCCAACCCAAATGAGCGCATATCGCAGCGCGCACAGGCGGGGAATTTTCACCGACACCCGCAGTGAACACCAGCGAATCCAGCCCTTTGGAAGCCACGCATAAACCGGCAATGCTTTCTGCGGAACGGTAGGCGAAATACGACAGGGCCAATTTCGCGGCCGGTGCACCGCTGACCAGTAAGTCGCGTACGTCGGCGCTGATGCCCGACAAGCCCTTCAGACCGGATTCCGCGTAAAGCACATGCTGTATTTCGTCGTGTGACATCCCCTGTTCCAGCATCCACAAGACTACGCCGGCGTCGAGCCGGCCTGGTCGGGTGCCCATGGGCAAGCCGTCCAGCGCAGTGAATCCCATGGTGCTTTCAACGCTGCGCCCGTTGATCATCGCGCAGGCCGAAGCGCCCGACCCCAGATGCGCGGCAACGACCCGGCCGGCAGCAACTTCAGGCAGGTTCTGGCGCAAATACTGGGCAATATAGTCGTAGGATAGTCCGTGAAACCCGTAACGCCTGACGCCTCGGTCATAAAACGATTCCGGCAGAGCGAACCGGTCCACCATGGCGTCATGGGTGCGATGGAAGGCCGTGTCGAAGCACGCTACTTGCACGATCTGCGGCCACTGTGCATGAATGACGCGCACGGGCGCAAGATTATTGCTCTGATGCAACGGAGCCAGTGGCGATAATGAATCCAGGTAGTCCAATACCGTGGCGTTGACCACGACGCTATCGCTCATGCGCGCCCCGCCGTGAACAATACGATGCCCCACGGCAACGGGCTGGCGATCAATGCGGGATCCCAGCCACTGCGCCAATGTGTGTTGCGCCGACCCAAGGTCACCTGCCTCGGCTGGCGGCAGGTCGCGGTCAACCAGGACAGACCGGGCTGCATCGCGAACCTTGAAGTTGGGGTGCGCGCTGCCTATACCCGAAACCTGTCCGCCATACATCAGTGCAAGCGTGTCGTGCTCTTGTATGGCGTACAGCTGGAACTTCAGGCTTGAGCTGCCCGCATTAATGACTAGCAATATATCGTGCATGGGTTGTGTCCGGGCGATTAAAGGATGTGGGCTGTCAGGCTGCGATGGGGGCAATGCGCGCGCGATGGTCGGAATAAAGCGCCGCTACAGCGCAGGACGCCAGCCGACAGCTGGCGCTATCGGCCCGGCTGGTAAGAATGATCGGGACGCGAGCCCCCAATACCACACCGGCGGCGTTGGCCCCCGCCAGAAATGTCAGGTTCTTGGCCAGCATATTGCCCGCCTCCAAATCCGGCACGACCAGTACCTGTGCGCGGCCGGCAACTTCTGAACGTATACCCTTCATGCGCGCCGCTTCCGGGCTTATGGCGTTATCCAGCGCCAGCGGACCATCGATGATGCCGCCTTCGATCTGACCTCGATCGGCCATCTTGCACAGGGCTGCGGCCTCGATGGTGCTGGGAATTTTTCCGCTTACCTGCTCAACCGCAGACAAAATAGCGATGCGGGGCGTGCCCAGGCCAAGGCCGACGTGCAGGTCGATGACATTGCGGATGATGTCGGCTTTCGTCTCGAGGTCCGGGAAAATGTTAATGGCTGCATCGGTGATGAACAGCAACTCATCGTAGCTGGGCACATCCATGATGAACACATGACTGATGCGCCGCGCGGTGCGCAAGCCTCCGTTATGGCCAATTACCGCAGTCATCAGTTCGTCGGTATGCAGGCTGCCCTTCATAAGCAAGGACGCCCTGCCCGCCTGCACTTCGGCCACGGCCGCCTCCGCCGATGCGTGGCTATGTGGCGTGTTGATGATTGGAATGCCATCCAGGTTCAGGCCAAGTTGCTGCGCGAGTGAACGCAGCCGGCTTTCGGGACCTGCCAGCACGAGCTTGAAGATCCCCAGTTCGGCCGCCTCAACCGCAGCCCCCAATGAGGTTTCGTCACAGGGATGCGCCACCACGCAGGTCCGGTCCGCTGTCCCGCTTGCGGCTTTGATGAGTTGTGTATAGCGAGCGGATTCGGTCATGCGTGTTCCTTGATACGGGGTAAAGTGGGCCGATTCTAAACGATGCCCGTAAGGTAATAAGTGGCGATCACGGCAAATACCATGGCCGTCGAAATCAACGTGATGGCGAAAATATCGCCATAGGATTGGCGATGCGAAAGGCCGGTCACGGCAAGCAGTGTGATGACGGCGCCATTATGGGGCAAGGTATCCATGCCGCCGCTCGCCATCGCGGCAACCCGGTGCAATACTTCGAAGGAAATTCCTGCCGCCTGGGCTCCTTCGATGAAGGTGTCCGCCATGGCTGCCAGCGCAATGCTCATGCCGCCTGAAGCGGACCCGGTAATACCTGCAAGTACGGTGACTGCCACCGCCTCGCCGACGAGCGGATCGGGGATTGCCTTTAGCGCCTCCGAAACCAGCAGGAAGCCGGGAAGCGCGGCGATCACACCGCCAAAGCCATACTCTGCGGCCGTATTCATGGAAGCCAGCAAGGCACCCGATACGGCGCTTTTCGTGCCCTCGGCGAATTCGGCCACGATATCGCGGTAGGCAAAGACGACAACCGTGGCTATCCCCGCCAGCAATGCTGCCATGACGGCCCATATTGCCGCCATTTGCTCGGTATTGGCCGGCACCGGCGTGGTCAGGCCCGGCAATGCAACGGCATAGTCGGCCGGATACCAAACAGGTATCCAGTGGGAGAACAATAAATTGGCCACCCCGACCACCACCAGCGGCAATAAGGCGACCAACGGATGATGGTTAATATCGCCCACCGGGGCGGCTGGTTCGTTCAGCAACTGTGTGCCATAGCCTTCATCGCGCGCCGCCACCCGGCGCCACTCCAGGTATGCCAGGCCGCATGACAGTGTAAGGACGCTGCCGATTAGGCCTAACCAGGGCGCCGCCCACGAGGTCGTATCGAAGAACGTGGTTGGGATAATATTCTGGATTTGTGGCGTGCCCGGCAAAGCCGTCATGGTGAATGTGAAGGCTCCCAACGCAATGGTCGCCGGCATCAGCCGTTTGGGGATACCGGCCTGGCGGAACATTTCAGCTGCAAACGGATACACCGCGAACACCACCACAAATAACGACACGCCGCCATAAGTAAGTAGCGCACACACGAGCACGATCGCCAACATGGCGCGCTTTGGACCGATGAGGCGCATGACGGCCTGCACGATAGCCCGGGAAAAGCCCGACATTTCTATCAGTTTGCCGAATACTGCGCCCAGGAGGAATACCGGAAAGTACAGTTTGGCGAAGCCCACCATTCTTTCCATGAATACGCCCGAGAATACGGGCGCAACCGCCGCTGGATCCGTGAAGAAAACGGCGCCCATGGCGGCAATAGGGGCGCAAAGAATGACGCTATAGCCTCGATATGCGGCAAGCATTAAAAACGTCAAAGCAGCAAGAACAATAAATAAATCCACTATTGCCTGATTCCGGAGGGTTGAGCATAGGCGCGTTTGGGCGCAAGATGAAGAGGCATAGTAAAGAGAACTCGAGCCATGCATTATGGCGCCACGATGACAAACGCCCTGTTCTTGATTGATATCAAGCTAAGTGGGGTTTTTGTCCGCTATCTTGTTTGATTAACGCTACAGCCGGAAAAGATGCAACCGGCGAGCCCCTACGGGAATCCATGGAACCTTTGTCCAGTACCACCCGGCCGACGGCCATTCCGCCTTTCCACGCCACGGCCCAGGGAACGGTATTGCAACAGCTCGGATCCGGCCCTGGCGGACTCGATGAAGCCGAAGCCCGGTTGCGCCTGGAACGCTACGGGCCGAACCAGCTGGCGCCCGCAAAACGCCGCGGCCCATTGCGGCGGCTCATTGGGCAATTCAACAACATTCTGCTTTACGTCATGATGGGCGCGGCCGTTGTCACGGCCGGCCTGGAGCATTGGCTCGATACCGGCGTGCTCCTCGCCGCCATTGTGATCAACGCAATCATTGGTTTTATTCAAGAAGGCAAAGCCGAAAACGCATTGGACGCCATTCGAACCATGCTCGCGCCTCATGCGCTTGTCATACGCAATGGCCGCCGATACGAGGTCGATGCGGCCGTATTGGTTCCCGGCGATATCGTCGTGCTCAATCCGGGTGATCGGGTGCCCGCCGATTTGCGGCTGATTGCGGTAAAGGATCTCCGTATCGACGAAGCTGCCCTGACCGGAGAGTCGCTGCCTGTTGAAAAGACCACGCAATCATCGCCCGAAGACGCCTCGCCTGCCGATCAGGCCTGTATGGCCTTCTCGGGCACCGTCTGCCTCCAAGGCCAAGCCAGCGGCGTCATTGTCGCTACCGGCATGCAAACCGAATTGGGGCAAATCAATCGAATGCTCGCAGGCATTCAAAGAGCGGCCACCCCCCTCATTCGACAAATCAACGGGTTCTCTTACTGGCTTGCGCTGGTTATCCTGGGGCTGGGCGCCGTAACGTTTGTGTTCGGGACACTTGTTCGTAACATGCCCGCAAGCGAAATGTTCATGATGGTCGTTGCCATGGTTGCATCGGCTATTCCAGAGGGACTGCCCGTCGTCCTGACCGTTACCCTGGCCCTCGGTGTACAGCGCATGGCACGACAAAAGGCGGTCGTACGTCGTCTGGCCGCGGTCGAGACGCTGGGCTCGGTCACCGTCATCTGCACTGACAAGACCGGAACGCTGACACGCAACGAAATGACCGTGGAGCGCATTGTCTGCGCGGGCCGCGTCATTGAGGTAAGCGGTGTGGGTTACATGCCCACCGGCGCGCTACATGTTGACGGCCGGCAAATCGCACCAGACAACGATCCCGTGCTTGTTCAGGCCATCCGCGCCGGCGTGTTGTGCAACGATGCCATCCTGCGCAACGCCGGCGAACAGTGGTTCGTCGACGGCGACCCCACCGAAGGGGCCTTGTTGGCGCTGGGGCATAAGGCAGGCCTGCTGCCCGACACCCTTAATTCCGAGTGGCCGCGCATCGATTCCCTGCCTTTCGAGTCGGTGAACCGCTATATGGCGACCTACCACCTTGGCCCCGACCGGCGCCCATGGATTTTTGCCAAGGGCGCGCCCGAACGCATACTGGAACTATGCAGCGGCCAATCCGACCCTGCGGGCGAAGCCGCGCTGGACGTCGATTACTGGCGCAGAATGGCAACCGATCTTGCAGCGCGCGGTTTGCGCCTATTGGCAATCGCGGCCACGCCGACGGCGCCGGAAGGCCCGCTGATGACAAACGAAGGCATAGACTCAAACTTTACTATGCTGGCATTGGTCGGCATCGTCGACCTTCCCCGAGAGGAAGCCATCCATTCGGTGCGCAATTGCCACGACGCCGGCATCTCCGTAAAAATGATTACGGGCGATCATGCCGACACGGCCCGGGCCATCGGTGCACAACTAGGAATAGGCGCGGGCAAGCCAAGCATCTCGGGTAGCGAAATCGCGCTGATGGACGCAAGCGCATTGCAGCGTGTCGTGGCTGATGTCGATATTTTCGCTCGCGCCAGTCCCGAACATAAGTTGCGTCTGGTCGAAGCATTGCAGCATAACGGCCAGACTGTGGCAATGACCGGCGATGGCGTCAACGATGCACCGGCGCTCAAACGTGCCGATGTCGGGGTGGCAATGGGCCTGAAAGGCACCGAAGCCGCCAAGGACGCCGCCGACCTGGTCCTGGCCGACGATAACTTCGCCACCATTGTCGTTGCCGTGCGTGAAGGCCGGGCGGTATACGACAACGTGAAGAAATTCCTGCTCTTCATGCTGCCCACCAACGGCGGCGAGGCGCTGCTGGTCATCGCTGCCCTTATTTTCGGGCTTACTCTTCCGCTGACGGCCGTGCAGGTTTTGTGGATCAACATGGCCACGGCCAGCACACTGGGACTCGCGCTGGCGTTCGAGCCGGCAGAACGCAACATTATGCAGCGCAGGCCGCGCTCGCCCGACGCCCCCCTGTTTCCGCTCTTTTTCGTGTGGCGTATTATCTACGTTTCTTTCCTCATGATGGGTGTCGCCCTGGGGCTCTTTCTGTGGGAGCTCAATAACGGCGCCACTCTTTCCACCGCCCGGACCATGGCGGTCAATGCCGTCGTTTTCAGCGAAATGTTCTATTTGGTATGCAGCCGCTATATAACGGCGTCCGTGCTGAATCTCGAGGGCATGATCGGCAACCGCTATGTGCTACTTGCCATTGCCGCCGGCATCGCCCTGCAGCTTCTATATACCCATGCGCCATTCATGCAGCAAATCTTCGGCTCGTCGGGCCTGAGCCTGCTGGACTGGTCGAAAGTTGTCGCCGCATCGTTTCTGGTTTTTCTGGCTGCGGAGCTTGAAAAAGCTGTCGTCAGGGGCATACGGCGGCGCGACCCCATTCTTCGTCCTCAACAAGGCACCACATGAAACTTCCGTCATTCCTGCCCAAGAGCAGTACCGAGCAACTCGACCAGCGTCTGCATGCCGCGATCGCCCGGACCACGTCGTCGTTATCGCCTACCATTGCGCTATTGAGCTATATCGACTGGGCAACACATCTTGCCGCAGCTCCCGGAAAGCAACTGGAATTGCTGAATATGGCGGCAAGCCAGACGCTGGCCCCGCCTTTAGCCGTGGAGCAACCCGACTGGCGCTTCCGCGGCGCTGAATGGCAGCAGTGGCCGTACAACATGTGGTCGCAGTCATACTTGGCGACCGAGCAGTGGTGGCAGGCTGCAACGCAAGGCGTCCGAGGCGTGGCGCCCCACCACGCCCACGTCGTCGGGTTTGCTGCGCAGCAATTGCTGGCCACGATTTCTCCGCGCAACTTCCCTGCCACTAATCCGCAGGTGCTTGAACGCACGCGCCAGGAGCAAGGCGCGAACCTGACGCGCGGCATGCAGAATATCTTGCAAGACCTTAACCGACGCGTCACGGGCGCCCACGATCCCGCGCTGGACAAGTTCATACCTGGCCGTGACGTCGCGGTCACACCCGGCAAGGTGGTGTTCAAGAATAAGCTCATGGAACTTATCCAGTACTCACCCACAACGGACAAGGTGCATCCCGAGCCCATACTCATCTTGCCAGCCTGGATCATGAAATATTACGTTCTTGATCTGTCGCCCCAAAATTCCCTCATCAAGTACCTGGTCGATCAAGGCCACACCGTATTCTGCGTTTCCTGGAAGAATCCTGGACATGAAGAGCGCGACCTCGGTATGGATGATTACGTTTCCTTGGGGGTGTGCGGCGCGCTTGACGCGGTCAACGCAATCGTCCCGGGCCAGAAGGTGCACGCAACGGGTTATTGTCTGGGTGGCACGCTGTTGTGTATTGCCGCCGCAACCATGGCCCGCAATGGCGACGACAGGCTGGCATCGATATCGCTGCTTGCCGCACAGACCGACTTCAGCGAACCCGGCGATTTGTCGCTGTTCATCGATGCCAGCCAAGTGGCAATGCTGGAAGCGCAAATGGCCGACACCGGTTACCTGACCGCCGATCAAATGGCCGGCGCGTTCCAGCTGCTGCGCTCCGACTACTTGACCTGGTCCTACATGATAGACACGTACCTGATGGGCGAGCGCCCTGAAATCAACGATCTGATGGCCTGGAATGCCGACGCCACCCGTATGCCGGCACGCATGCATTCGCAGTATTTACGCCGACTATTCCTGGACAACGACCTCGCACAAGGCCGTTACCCCGTCAACGACAGGCCTGTCGCCCTTACCGACATTCGCGTACCCATTTTTTGCCTGGGCACGGAATCTGACCATGTCGCTCCATGGCGATCGGTCTTCAAGCTTCACCTGCTAACACCTGCGGAACTGACTTTCACACTCACGAGCGGGGGCCATAATGCGGGGGTAATAAGCGAACCCGGGCATCCTCGCCGACACTATAAGTGCCATACCAGGGCGGTTGGCGATACCTACCTTGGGCCTGACGAGTGGCTGCAAACCGCTAAAGAACATTCAGGATCATGGTGGCCGGCCTGGCGCGACTGGCTGGCCC
>CAZONP010000047.1:0-12873 GCA_964581155.1 uncultured Candidimonas sp.
AATATTTGGGATTCCGGGGGGATATACAGATTAACGGCCATGGCAGGGACTCGATAAAGTAGAAAGAAGGCATCCGCAGCGCGTGAACACGCCGCAAGCTAGCGGATGATTTTATCAGCAGCTGCCATTCAGTGACGCGCCATCAAGAGTGCTCGGCCGCCTGGGATCGCGTCAATTGCTTCAATTCGCCAAGCGCCTCGAAAAGGGCGGACCGGCTTTTTTCGGAAAGGCCGCCGAACATGGAGCGGATCCAGGTTTCGTGCTGGGCCGCCATCTTCTTGAACGTGCGCTTGCCTTTGGCCGTGAGCCGGATAAGCGAGCTGCGCCGGTCGGAAGCCACCTTGATGCGCTCTACCAGACCTTCTTTTTCAAGTTGGTCAGTAATGCCCGTAATATTGCCGTTCGTGACCATCATTTGGCGCGAAAGATCGCTCATTTTCAAGCCGGCAGGCACGCGCAGCAATTGCGCCATAAGGTCGAAGCGTGGCAGGGTGGTCTCGAATTCGGTGCGCAGGCGGCTGCGCACCTGCCCCTCGATAAGATTGCAGCAGGTCAGCAGGCGTAGCCATAATCGGAGGTCTTGGTGATCTTCCGGAACCGCGCGGCTTTCCATATCGGGGATATGATGTGTTATTGGAGTGGTGAAGGCATCGTTCATGGTGGTATCGCAAGACCCAGGGTGTTGACCAATATACAATATAGTTTATGCTTCAACTATATTGCGTGGGGGTGGACCGCAAAAGGAGGGTACATCGGGAAGTGTAGCCAGTTGGCGGCGCCGAATCCTTGATCTCTGGCATGTTTTCCTGCAAATAATAAAAATAGAGGCCTAAAGTGTGTGGCGTCAACAAAACAGCAATAGTCGACGGAGCCCGGGCATGAACATCGTGTGCATAGGTGGCGGACCCGCAGGCCTGTATTTTGGCTTGCTTACAAAATTGCGCAATCCCGGCCACCAGGTGACCGTCATCGAGCGCAATCGCCCCTACGATACCTTTGGCTGGGGCGTGGTGTTCTCCGATGCAACGCTGCACAACCTCCAGTCGGCCGATGCCGTGTCCGCAGACGAGATTCGCGCAGCCTTCAATCATTGGGACGATATCGACATTCACCACAAAGGACGCCGGATTCGCAGTAGCGGACACGGGTTTATTGGGATCGGTCGCAAGAGGTTGTTGAATATCCTGCAGGCGCGGTGCGAGTATCTGGGCGTGAACCTGGTGTTTGAAACCGAGGTGGTTGACGACCAGGAGGTTGCGCACCAGTACCAGGCGGATCTGGTCATTGCGTCGGACGGATTGAATAGCAGAATACGCACGCGTTACGCGCAGGCGTTTGAACCCGATATCGACGTGCGCAATTGCCGATTCGTTTGGTTGGGAACCCGCAAGACGTTCGATGCCTTCACGTTCGCATTTGTGCAGACAGAGCATGGATGGTTTCAGGCGCACGCCTACCAATATGAAGCCGGCATGTCCACCTTCATCGTCGAAACCCGCAACGAAACCTGGAAGGCGGCGGGCCTGGACGCAATGGATCAGCAGCAAGGCATCGCCTACTGTGAACGTTTGTTCGCGCAGTGGCTGGACGGGCACGAGCTGATATCGAACGCACGCCACTTAAGAGGGTCGAGCATCTGGATGCGGTTCCCCCGTGTCATTTGCGGTGCGTGGGTGCACGAACAAGCGCTGCCCGACGGTCGGCGCGTCCCAGTGGTGCTCATGGGCGACGCCGCCCATACAGCCCATTTCTCCGTCGGTTCAGGGACCAAGCTTGCATTGGAAGACGCCATCGAACTCACGCGCGCGATCGATGCGCATCCGAATGACCTGGGCGCGGCGTTGCGGCGCTATCAGGAACAGCGCGGTGTCGAAGTGTTGAAGCTGCAGAATGCCGCGCGCAACTCTACGGAATGGTTCGAGAACGTTGCGCGTTATGCCCAATTCGAACCTGAACAATTCGCCTATTCGCTGCTCACACGCTCGCAACGCATTTCCCACGAAAATCTGCGCACACGGGATCACGCCTGGCTGGAGGCCTACGAGTCATGGATGGCGCAACGGTCGGGGCTGCCGGCGGAACCGGACCGGCCCCCACCTCCCATGCTCACCCCTTACACGGCGCGCAGCATTCGGCTCAAGAACCGGATCGTGGTTTCGCCCATGGCAATGTACTCCAGCGTCGAGGGTGTGCCCGGCGACTTCCATCTGGTTCACCTGGGCGGTCGCGCCATGGGCGGTGCCGCGCTCGTGATGGTTGAAATGACGTGCGTGTCGCCCCAGGCCCGTATCACGCCCGGCTGCCCGGGTCTGTGGAACGACGCGCAAATGCTGGCCTTCCAGCGTATCGTGCAGTTCGTTCATACCAATACCGATGCATGCATAGGCATGCAGCTGGGGCACGCGGGGCGTAAAGGCTCCACGCGTGTCAGCTGGGAGGGCACCGACATGCCTTTGTCCGATCACAATTGGCCGCTGGTCTCGGCATCGCCAATTCCCTATATCGAAGGCGTGTCCCAGGTGCCCCAAGCCATGACACGCAAGCAAATGGACACCGTGCGCGAAGAGTTCGTGTCAGCGGCGCGGCGTGCCGCCCAGGCCGGATTCGACTGGCTGGAACTGCATTGCGCGCATGGCTATTTGTTGTCCAGCTTTATTTCACCGCTTACCAACCAGCGCACCGACGACTACGGGGGTTCGTTGGAAAACCGGCTGCGCTATCCCCTTGAAGTCTTCATGGCGGTGCGCGCGGCATGGCCGCAATCGCTACCCATGTCGGTGCGCATTTCCGCGCACGATTGGGTGGCGGGCGGCATTACGGCTGACGACGCCGTCCTTATTGCCCGGATGTTCAAGGCGGCGGGCGCCGATATGGTCGACTGCTCATCAGGGCAAGTCAGCAAGGCGGAACAACCGGTCTATGGCCGCATGTTTCAAACGCCTTTCTCCGACCGTGTACGTAATGAAGCAGGTATAGCCACTATCGCCGTCGGCGCCATATTCGAAGCCGATCACGTTAATAGCATCATCGCGTCCGGCCGCGCCGACTTGTGCGCCCTTGCCCGTCCACATCTTGCCGACGCGTCCTGGACGCTGCGCGAATCCGCCCGCATCGGGGCCAGTGGCGTGACGTGGCCCAAGCAATACCACGCCGCCAGGCGCCAGCTTGAAACCAACTTTGAACGGGCGGCCGCCAGTGCGCCGCCGGTGGGGGAATGACGATGGCCCCAATTCTTGATGGCAGGCACGCAGTGGTTACCGGCGGTGCGCGCGGTATTGGTTATGTCGTGGCGCAACGGCTGCTTGGCATGGGCGCAACGGTGACTCTTGTGGGGCGCAACGCGCCATCCCTCACCCAGGCCTGCGCCCGCTTATCCTCATACGGCGATGTCGCCTACGAAGTGGCGGACATTTCGCGCCGTGACGAGGTTGACGCGGCCTTCACACAAGCCAAGGTGCGTGCGGGGCTTATCGACATCCTGGTGAACAATGCCGGGCAGGCGGCCAGCCAGCCCTTCGACCGCATCGACCCCGATGACTGGAGCCGCATGATAGACGTGAACCTGACGGGCACGTTTCATTGCACACAGGCCGCCTTGCCCGACATGCTGCGGGGTCAATGGGGAAGAATCGTCAACGTGGCCAGTACGGCGGGACTGGTCGGATACGCCTATGTCGGCGCCTATTGCGCCGCCAAACATGGCGTAATCGGACTGACCCGTGCACTGGCGCTTGAAGTCGCCAGGAAAGGCGTGACTGTCAACGCCGTCTGCCCTGGCTATACCGAAACCGATATCGTGCGCACGGCCGCCGACAATATCAGCCAAAAGACTGGCATGTCGGTTGGGCAGGCGATGCAGAAACTGGCAGAACGAAATCCTCAGGGAAAACTGGTGCAACCGGATGAAGTGGCCGATGCCGTCGCCTGGCTATGCAGCCCTGGCGCGTCGGCCATCAATGGGCAGGCAATTGCCGTGGACGGTGGGGAAGTTGGCACGGGATGATATACAGCGTCTATACGAATAAAGGGAGGTACACGTGGAACACGCGATGAATTCAATGGTGCATCACAAGCGGCCCTACGCCATGCAGAGCGCAAGCAACTTCCTGTGGGAGGCGTCGGCAGACGGCAAAGTGGCCACCATTACCCTGAATCGGCCGGAGCGCAAGAATCCGCTTACGTTCGACTCATATGCTGAATTGCGCGACTTGTTCCGTGGCCTGGCCTACGCCACCGATACCAAGGCGGTTGTCATCACCGGCGCGGGAGGCAACTTTTGTTCGGGCGGCGATGTGCACGAGATCATTGGCCCGTTGACCCGCATGGCCATGCCCGAGCTATTGGACTTCACCCGGATGACAGGCGATCTGGTCAAGGCCATGCGCGCCTGCCCGCAACCTATTATTGCCGCGGTCGACGGCGTATGCGCCGGAGCCGGCGCCATGATCGCTTTGGCTGCCGATATGCGTGTGGGAACGCCGCGCGCGCGCACCGCTTTCCTGTTCTCCAAGGTCGGCCTGGCCGGCGCCGACATGGGTGCCTGCACCCTCTTGCCGCGCATGATAGGGCAGGGACGGGCGTCCGAACTGCTCTTTACAGGGCGCGTGATGACGGCCGATGAAGGCTTGGCGTGGGGTTTCTTCAATAGCCTGCATCCGCCCGGCGCCGAGCGTGACGCCGCAACGGACCTGGCCCGGCAGCTGGCCGACGGCCCTACATTCGCCAATGGCGTGACCAAAAAGCTGTTGCTGCAGGAGTGGTCGATGAGCCTGGACGAGGCCATCGAAGCCGAGGCGCAGGCCCAGGCTATCTGCATGCAGGGCCGTGACTTCCAGCGCGCCTACGCCGCGTTCGCCAATAAAGAGCTGCCGATCTTCAAGGGAGACTGAGTGGCCGACAACGACTGGCTTGCGTGGCCCTTCTTCGACGACAGACATAGGCAGCTGGCCCATGACGTGCAGTCATGGTGCGAGGCCCTTGGGGTGGCCGACGCGTCGGCCAGCACGGTCGCCGGCACCGACACCGACACGGCGTGCCGCGCATGGGTCGCCGCCATGGGCGCGGCGGGATGGTTGCGGGTCGCGGTGCCTGAAGGTCCGGGCGGCGCGTGGGGCGGACGCTGGTCGCAAGTGGACTCACGGGCGGTATGCGTCATAAGGCAAACCTTGGCACGCCACGATGCGCTGGCCGATTTCGCCTTCGCCATGCAAGGCCTGGGTAGCGGAGCCATTGCCTTGGCAGGAAGCGACGCGCTGCGCCAAGAGTATTTGCCCCGAGTGGCTGCGGGCGACGCCATAGCCGCGTTTGCCTTATCCGAGCCGGAGGCGGGCTCGGATGTGGCGGCGCTTTCGTGCAGCGCCCGGCGCGACGGACAAAGCTATGTGCTCAATGGGTGCAAGGCCTGGATATCCAATGGCGGTATTGCCGATTTTTATTGTGTCTTTGCCCGCACGGGCGAGGCGCCCGGCGCCAGGGGCATCAGCGTCTTCGTAGTGGATGCCGGCACGCCGGGGCTTTCCATTGCGAATCGGGTACAGCTCATGGCGCCGCATCCCATGGCAACGCTGCAATTTGATGATTGCCGCGTGCCCGGCTCGCATCTGCTGGGGCAGGCCGGTAACGGGTTCAAGATTGCCATGATGACGCTCGATATTTTCCGTGCGTCAGTGGCGGCAGCCGCAGTGGGACTGGCGCAGCGGGCGCTGGATGAAGCCGTTAAGCGGGCAGCCTCCAGGCGCATGTTCGGGCAGCGGTTGGGCGACATGCAACTCACCCAGGCAGCCCTTGGTGATATGGCGTGCGATGTCGACGCCGCTGCCCTGCTGACGTACCGCGCGGCGTGGCGGCGCGATGTGCAAGGTCAGCGTACGACCCGCCAAGCGGCAATGGCCAAGATGTTCGCGACCGAATCGGCCCAGCGGGTTATTGACCGAGCGCTGCAAATGTTCGGAGGTGCAGGCGTCGTCGCGGGCGCGCCGGTTGAAAAGCTATATCGTGAAATCCGTGCCTTGCGCATTTACGAAGGCGCCACCGAAGTCCAGCAATTAATCATCGGCCGCGACTTGCTCAAGGATGAATGAAATGGAAAGTTCCGCGCATATGGACACCTTCGCCCGCGATCACTTGCCGCCGCCGGACCAGTGGCCGGATTTGTTGCTGGACGGAAACCCCGACGTTGCCTATCCGGCGCGCCTGAACTGCGCGGCCGCGCTCTTGGATGATCGTGTCGAACAGGGATATGGCGACGCTGTCGCCCTGCGGTGGCGCGAAGGATCAGCCCAGCGCACACTGACTTACCGAGCGCTCATGGAGCTGGTCAACCGGATCGCCCATGTGCTGATCGATGACATGCATTTGGAGCCCGGCAACCGCCTTCTTCTGCGCGGACCCAATAACGCCATGATGGCGGCCGCCTGGCTGGCTGCGGTGAAGGCCGGCATGGTCACGGTGCCGACCATGCCGTTGCTGCGCTCCGTTGAGCTCAAGAAGATCATCGACAAGGCGCAGGTTCAGGCGGTGGTATGCGATCGTCACCTGAGCGCCGAGATTGAACATTGCCTGGATAGCCGGCATGCCGATTACTGCACTGGCATTACGCAGGTGCGGTACTTTAACGACGACGCGCCCGATGCCCTGGAAAACCTGGCCTCCGGCAAGTCGGAGCACTTCCAGGCCTGTCCCACGGCTATCGACGATGTCTGTCTTATTGCGTTCACCAGCGGGACGACGGGCAAGCCCAAGGGTTGCATGCATTTTCATCGCGACGTCCTGGCCATGTGCGATACTTTTTCAAGGCATATCTTGAAGATGTCGCCGCAGGATATCGTCTGCGGCACGCCGCCCCTGGCGTTCACGTTTGGGCTCGGCGGCCTGTTATGTTTTCCGCTACGCGCCGGGGCCAGCGCCGTTCTTGCGGAAAAGCTCACACCAGCCGAACTGCTGGAACTGGTGCAAGACTTTCGCGCCACCACAATATTTACCGCTCCCACCTTTTACCGCCAGATGGCGGCGCTGGCAGGGTCCTTCGACCTGGCGTCGCTCGCGCGTTGCGTGTCGGCGGGCGAGGCCTTGCCTGATGCGACGCGCCAGCTATGGAAGCAAGCCAGCGGCATAGAAATGATCGACGGTATCGGCGGCACCGAGATGATCCATGTGTACGTGTCCAGCGCGCCCGGCGATGTGCGCCGGGGGGCGATCGGCAAGGTCGTGCCTGGATACGTCGCGCGGGTCGTCGATAAAAAACTGCTCGAGGTGCCGCGCGGCACTGTTGGACGCCTTGCCGTGAAAGGCCCTACCGGATGCCGCTACCTGGAGGACGACCGCCAATCCGTATTCGTGCAACAGGGCTGGAACCTGCCGGGGGACACCTTTTACATGGATGACGACGATTACCTCTTTTATCAGGCACGAAACGACGACATGATCGTTTCGTCGGGCTACAACATTGCCGGCCCCGAGGTGGAGGGGGCGTTGCTGCTGCATGACGCCGTCGCCGAATGCGGCGTCGTGGCGCACCCCGATGAAAAGCGCGGCAGCATTGTGAAGGCGTTTGTCGTTTTGAAGCCAGGTTACGTTGGCGATGCCACCATGGTCCAGACCCTGCAAGACCATGTGAAGCTAGCCATCGCCCCCTACAAATACCCGCGGGCTATCGAATTCATCGAGAGCCTGCCACGCACCGAGACCGGAAAGCTGCAGCGTTTCTTGTTGCGCCAAACGACTATCAAACAGGAACGAAGCTTATGAATATCTTGCAGCCTCCCGGCTGGCTGGAACCGCGCGGCTATGCCAACGGAATCATGACAGAAATGGCCGTTGGCAGCCGGCTTTTGTTTGTCGGTGGCCAGGTAGGCTGGAACGGCCGGCAGGAGTTTGAAACCGACGACTTCGCTGAACAGGCCGCCCAGACATTGCGAAACATTGTGGCGATTCTTCAGGAAGGGGGGGCGGGCCCACAGCACATTACGCGCATGACCTGGTACGTCTGCGACAGGGACGAATACGTCGACGCCTTGAGCGCCGTAGGGCAGCACTACCGTAATATCATCGGGCGCCATTACCCGGCAATGACGGCCGTTCAGGTGGGCGATCTGATCGAGCGGCGGGCACGCATTGAAATTGAAGTGACCGCCGTTGTGCCGCCCGCCGCCTAGCCCTTACATTTTGGCGAATACGCCTTGGGCAATGTCCAGCGTTTGCTGTATGACGTCGTCGTCGTGCGCACTGGACATAAAACCGGCTTCGAACGCCGATGGGGCGAAGTACACACCCTTGATGAGCATGGCGTGAAAGAAACGCTTGAATTGTTCCACATTGCACTCGGAAACTTCGGCAAAGGTGGTGGGCACCGTATCGCGGAAGTAAATGCCGAACATCCCGCCAACATAGTCGGCGCTGAAGTTGACACCCGCCGATCTGGCGCGCTCGGTCAAACCGTCCGTAAGTTTTTTGGATTGCAACTCCAGGCGATCATAAAAGCCGGGTTCCGCAAGCAGACGCAGAGTCACCAGGCCCGCAGCAACCGCCACAGGATTGCCCGACAATGTGCCTGCCTGGTAGACATTGCCCACCGGCGCAATGTGTTCCATGATGTCGGCGCGTCCGCCAAAGGCCCCCACCGGCATTCCGCCACCGATGACTTTGGCCAGGGTGGTCAGGTCCGGGATGACGCCTGTCAGGCCTTGTACTCCTTGCGGCCCGGCGCGTAGCCCCGTCATCACTTCGTCGAAAATCAGGATCGCACCGTGTTGCGTGCACAGAGCGCGTAAACCTTCAAGAAACCCGGGCACCGGCTTGATAAGATTCATATTGCCTGCAATAGGTTCGACAATAATGCAGGCGATCTCGTTGCCGAATTCCTTGAAGGCCGCTTCGACCGCGTCCAGGTTGTTGTAGTCCAGCACCAGCGTGTGCCGGATGAAGTCGGCGGGAACGCCGGCCGACGTGGGATTGCCGAAGGTGAGCATGCCGGACCCGGCTTTGACTAGCAGGCTGTCGGCATGGCCGTGGTAGCAGCCCTCGAATTTGATTATTTTGGAGCGGCCGGTTGCGCCGCGCGCCAGGCGGATGGCCGACATGGTGGCCTCGGTGCCTGAACTGACCAGCCGCACTTTCTCAATGGAGGGTATGCGCTTGGCGATGGCCTCGGCGATTTCTATTTCGCCTTCCGTGGGGGCACCGAACGACAGACCGTTGACCGCGGCTTCCTGCACGGCGCGCACGACCTCGGGATGAGCATGGCCAAGAATGGCCGGACCCCATGAGCCCACGTAGTCAATGTACTTGGTGTCGTCCGCGTCCCATAAGTAAGGGCCCTGGGCGCGCTTGATGAAGCGCGGCGAACCACCAACGGAGCGGAATGCCCGAACGGGCGAGTTCACGCCACCTGGTATGGTCTGGCAGGCGCGTTCAAATAAGGCAGTATTGCGAGTCATGGTCTTCGGTGCTCATACAGGAAAGTTAAAAAGGGAGGCACACTGCGCGGCAGTGGCGCGAATATCGGGGCTTTCGAATAGGCCGCTGATCAGCGCAATGCTGTCGGCGCCTGCTTGAACAACAGGCGCAGCATTGTCGGGCGTCAGGCCGCCAATGGCCACCACGGCGGGGCGGGGGCGCGCTGACTGGCCTTGCACCAGGGCGCGAGCCTGTGCAATGTGGGCGAGTGTGGCGCGCGGTGCGCCGGGCTTGATGCTGGATGGATACATGGCGCCGAAGGCAATGTAGTCCACATCGGCCAACAATGCCTGTGCTGCCAGGCCGGGGTCGTTATAGCAAGAGCAGCCAAGTATTTTCCGAGGTCCCAGCGCAAGGCGCGCGTCGGTCAGGCTGCCATCGTCGCGGCCCAGATGCACGCCGTCAGCGTCGACCAGGGCGGCCAGGCGCCAGTCGTCGTTCACGATGAACACAAGGCCAAGCTGCCGGCAGCGGTCGGCCAGACGGCGCGCCTGAACCAGATCTGTTTGCGGGCTGCCGGACTTGCGGCGCCACTGCAGCGCCACCATTCCGCCGTCGAACGCTGCGTCGACGGCAGCGAGCAGGCGGTTGGTATCGTCCCATTCGGGGGTTACCCCATATAGGCCGCGAGGAAAACGCAGGCCGTCGTTGTTCATGGCATGGTCCGGTTGAAAAGCCGCTGCCCCATGCCCGGCTGGAAGCTGCGCGACCCGACCGTTTCCAACAAGGGCATGGCCGCATTGATGGCTTGCTGGACGTCGAGGCCTCGCGCCATCTGGGTGGCAATGGCGCAGGTCAATGGGCCATCGGCGTCGGTCAGCCGAGCCAACGGCGCCTGCCATGCCCATTGGGCCGTTTGCTTGTCGTGCCCTTGCAGCAAATAGCTGCCATGGCCCGGACGCATGGGCGTGCCGCTGGTCAAGACCCATGTTGCGCCGAACTCGAGCAGGGATTCGGCCGGAGTTCCACCTTCGCTGCCGGCGAAGTAGCCGTGGGCTTGCCATTGTTCGAGCAAATGGTGATCGGCGACGACGAGATCGGTTTGGGGCAGCAACAATTCGAAGATGGCTATTTGCACGTCTTCGGTATCGATATCCTCGACCAGTGACTCGTCGGGCAACTGGCCCAGCTGCAGAATGAAGGGGACATGGCTGTAGTCGGCGGCGATCTGCGCCAATACGCTGACCGATTCTGTTGTATAAAGTGGCCCAACCTTGATTGCCTGAATCTTCATGTCTTCAAGCAGGCACCGGGCCTGGTCGTCGATCAGTTCCGGCACGATGGGCTGGATTTCGTCGATGGTGGCTGTGTCGCGCACCAAAACGGCGGTCAGTACGCTAAGCGCATGGCAGCCGAGCACGGCACAAGTAACCGCTTCAGCGGGCAGACTACTTGCCCCGCTAGGGTCGAATGGACCGAAAATGAGCACTATAGGTGGCGTTGATGCTTGCACGGCGTTGATAATCACTTAAGGTGCAGGCGCCAGGGTACCGATTCGGCGCATTGCTATTGGGTTTAGTAACATTGACCCCATTCTAATAGAAGCAATCGAAGTCCGTGGAATTGCGGATTTCGAAATTTAACTGAGTAACAAGTATGCGTACGTGGATGTGTTTAATTTGTGGATGGATCTATGATGAGGAAGCGGGGTTGCCTGAAGAAGGCATTGCACCGGGAACCTTGTGGGAAGACGTCCCCCCCAATTGGGTGTGCCCGGAATGCGGCGCCCGCAAAGAAGATTTTGAATTGATCGAGGTGTAAGCCTATTGAGGTCAATACTGCCATTAGGCCCAGGAGGGCGTCATGACCGCATCAGATAAACGGCCCGGCACGGAATCCAGCGTCGACTTGTCCCAGCAACTTCTTGTCGCCATGCCCGGCAAAGTCGCCGGCAATCTGGCAAATACCGTCATCTATGTATGCGAGCATACCGAGCACGGTGCACTGGGGCTTGTCATCAACCGGCCCACCGACCTCACTGTCGGTGATCTCCTCAAACGCATCGACCTCGAACTTGCCCTGGAGATCGGGCCGGTGCAGGACTCGCCAGTCTTTTTTGGCGGCCCCGTCCAGACAGATCGTGGTTTTGTCTTGCACGCGCCCGCCGGCGACTACACCTCCAGTATTCCGCTGGGCGAAATGGCGCTGACGACATCGCGCGATGTCTTGCAGGACGTGGCGCAAGGGCGTGGCCCGGAAAAGCTGTTGGTCACGCTGGGCTATGCGGGGTGGGGCGCCGGGCAGCTCGAAAGCGAGATGTCGCAAAACGCCTGGCTGAACGTCACCGCCACGCCGGAAATCCTTTTTAATATTCCCTCGGAAAGCCGCTACGAGGCGGCGTTGGGGCAGCTGGGCATCGACCCGCTCATGCTCGCGGGTGAAGCCGGGCATGCCTGAAGAAACGTTGCTGGCGTTCGACTATGGGTTGAAGAAGATCGGCGTGGCCATCGGCAACACGCTGACTTTTCAGGCGCGTCCCCTGGAGATACTGGTCAGCACCACACGCGCGCAACGCTTTGCCGCCATCGCCGCCCTGCTGCATACCTGGCAGCCGAATCGCGTTGTCGTCGGTTTGCCATTGGCAACAGACGGCGGCGAACAATATGCGAGCTTGCGCTGCCGGCGCTTTGCCAATCAACTGCACGGCCGTTTCGGCCTGACGGTCGAGCTTGTCGACGAACGCGGGTCCAGTGTTGAGGCCCAGGAACACTTGCGTTCAAATGCGCCCGACGACGCCATGGCGGCGGCGGTGATCCTTCAACGCTACCTCGATGCGCTTGCTCCAGGTGCATAGGCGGGCGCGGGTCCCCCAGACAGCATGTTGAGCGTTTTGCTGTTTGCCATCAGGGCTCCATCCATAGTGGTATGGACGCTTTTCGGCTTGTTTCTTGTCTTTGCGGTCTTCCCTTTGCTCGCACTGTCCAGTCGCGACCGGATCAATCGCTGGTGGTCCCGCGCCATGCTGCGTCTGTGCGGCGTGAAAGTTCAGGTCAGCGGTGACCCCTGTTTGGACGGTCCGGCATTGTGGGTCGCCAATCACGTGTCATGGGTCGATGTCTTCGTGCTCAACAGCGTGCGCCCAACCGCTTTCATCGCCAAGAGCGAAATCCGTTCCTGGCCACTGCTGGGCGTGCTTGTGGCGGGGTCCGGCACGCTTTTCATCGAACGCGGCCAACGCCACGCCGTGCGCTCGGTTGGTCACCAGATGCAAAAGTATTTCCGTGAGGGCCGGGTGCTAGGTCTCTTTCCAGAGGGAGCGACATCCACTGGCTTTGACGTGGGACCGTTTCATTCCAGTCTGTTCGATCCGGCCATTAGGGCGGGGGTGCCTGTCCAGCCGGTCGCCCTGCGCTTTTTTCATCAAGGCCGGCGAAGCGACCGCGCCGCGTTCGTTGGCGACCAAAGCATGCTGGACAACCT
>CAZONP010000048.1:0-9635 GCA_964581155.1 uncultured Candidimonas sp.
GCTGCCACCATCAAGCGCTCGCCCCACATAAGCGACTTGCGCAATTCCGCTGCCGACAGCAGCCCCATAATGTGTGGCGGCCGTTGAGCGATCAACGCCTTGGATATCTGCGATGACTCCATAAGACTGGTCGGCAAGGATGTTGACCCTAACATCTTGCTCTATCACCGTCCTTTCTTTTAGCGACAGCGATTCCCACGTTGATTTTCCAACTTCAATTTCGCTGTCCTCGCCTAGACTGGCAAGGGTCACGCCGCGCCTTTTAGCGAAGGCTGGGAATACCGCGCCGACTATAGCAAGCTCTTGCTCATTGATATAGAGCGAATCAAGAGCGTCTTCGATAATTTTCTTATGGCCGGCCGGGCTCGATTCCTTTTCGACATAGCGCATTAACTGATTGATTTGGCGGCGCGGACCGGATCGCGATTCAGCGGTTGTCTTTATTGATCGCTTTATGATTTGTTCCAGGTGTTCCGGAGAATCTAGCAGCGCGAGACTTTCCGCGCTATCGACAAGCTCGAATGGGATAGTTCCATCAAGGTTGCCCCTCCTAATGCGGTCAATTAGGCTGCGGTCCAGCGAGTCCAGCCCCGACTCCGGCATGACGTTTACGGCCCGCAGGACGAGGAGACTATAGCGCTCGGACTCCACTTCGCCTGGATACTGTATCGAGTCTATATGCTCTGCGGCAGCAATCAAATACAAGCTTGCCGCCTCCGGATTGTTCTTGAATAGCTTTGTCAGGTTCCGCGCCTTGCCGGGGATTGTGATGATGTAATCCACCTGTATTTGAAGCCCTTTCCCATCGCCTTTTTCGGCGGCTTTTGTTGCGTAAGCAATGGCTCGGCCGGCCTCAGACCTGTGCGCGCATCCGCTCAGGAGCGAAATTATTAACATGACTGCGAACAATCGAACCGCGCCAAGCAAGCCCACTCGTCTCATAACATCTCCACTTGAATTTAATGTTTTGTTACTATATGGAGCAAGGAAAAAGGTTAACGCAGTATAGGCAATTCTAAACAAGCCGCAACAACCTGCGCCTAATAACCGACCAGAGGGCTAACAGCAATATGGCGGAATTTTGCCGGCTGATCGTACGTGAGCGTACGCAGATAAAGCAGTACCTTTCCAACGGGAGTCACAAGAACAGTGTCTACCCATACAGTATTGAATGACATAACATCTGCGTTATAATGGCATCTCTAATTTATGCACTCGATGTAGAAGATGAAATCGATGCTCTTTGGGAATCCGATGAGGATGCCGCTGCCCTGGTCGACGAATTACTATGCCAGTTTGAAGAGAGGCCTGATCTCCTAGATGAACTGTGTAGAGAAAACAGACATGTGACACATGATCCATCATTTCAGGTCAAACGGTTCAAGTACATGTGGACTAGAGGCTACACGGTCTATAGCTTGAAAATTTGGCCTGGCGAAGGGCGAGCGATTGAGTATCGCATTCTGTATGCCCACCATCCGCAAAAGGATGCCTACTACGTCCTAACCGTGATGCAACGAGACATTGATTATGATGCAGACAAAGAACTTATCGACAAGCTCATCACAGCATGTGAGGAAATCGGCATTCCTCGCCACAGGTGAGCGAACCGGCTTTTTTGTGCTGGACGCGGCCGCAATTATACAAATTGATCTCCCGGAATTCACTGTCTCTACAGAGCCCCCTGACAGCGGGTTGTCTTGCAGCAGGCGCGAGAGGTTGAGCGCTGATCCGAGAAAGGCTGCTGCTTTACAGCGCGCGCGCCGTAAGATTGCTACAGAGATCGATTCAATCTCAGCTTTCTCTATTACAAAGCTGCGACTCAATGCGGGCCTGTCTCAAGCTGAACTAGCTAAGATGATGGGTACCCAGCAGCCTGCTATTGCGCGGCTCGAAAAAGGTCAAACCGAGCCGCAACTATCGACCATCCAAAAGCTGGCAGAAGCGTTTGGGGTCTCTCCTGAAGCAGTTTGCACTGCGTTCATCAACACAAAAAACGCCATTGAGAAGAAATGAGCGCTCCAACCTCATTCACCCAATACTGCGACGACGTTCGTCGAGAAGCTGATGGGCGCGTGTCGCTCATGGGTGTATATCCGAATAGTGCTGTCGTTGACCTTGATGGGCATAGCAAATTGCCGAAGGTTTGCGCTTATACAGTGCTCACCCTCCCTCTTGAAGAACCTCTGGAATCAATTTCAGTAGTTAGTGCTTGGAATAACAAAGAAATAGAAAGGGTCGAAATACCCGACAATGTGATCGCCGAATTCAATCAAAAACAAGAGCAAGAGCAGAATAAAAGACAAAGGCTGACGCTCGCAACAGTAATCGAAATTCGCGATCTCGAAATCGGCAATGGCGGAGCATTCCGAACAAGGGTACTGGTCAACAAATCTCAAATTGAGGCGCGCACGCTTCGCATCCAGCCTCGCCAAGACGCCTCCACTCCCGAAGAATAAACCTCAATCCGCCGTCCGCCCTTGCCCCGCACCGGCACCGGCGAAGATGTCCCCGCTTTTGCCGCCGGCAGTCAGCTATTATGTCGTCATGAACACACACGACATCCTCCTCGATTGGTCCACCGCCCCTGACGGGTGGAATTGGGCCGCACAGGACGAAGATGGCCGCTGGTTCTGGTACGGGGTAAAGCCCCTGCCTGGCATTGGCGGCGGCGTGTGGCGCGCGCCTTCCCGCGCCCAGTGCCTTGCTTTTCAAGGCGCACCCAACCCCCAGTGGTACGACAGCCTTCAGGTCCGCCCCGGTCTATGACTTCACTGCATTACCTGTTCCTGGAATATTGGCCGCATCTTGCCTTTCTACTTAGCTTGCTGGTGGGCGGCAGCGCCGCCGTTCATGCAGCCATGACGAAGAACGATGTCCGTGCCGCCATAGGGTGGGTGGGCGTTATCCTGATGTCGCCCTTGCTGGGCCCGCTTGTCTATCTTATTGCCGGCATCAACCGCATCCGCCAGGATCACCTTCCGGACAAAAGTAGCGCAACGGAACCGGACTTTGGTGGCGAAAACGAACCCCCGTTGGCCGATGTGACACAGGTAGCGGGTTCCCAGTTCGCATCCTTACGCGTGCTGGGAGACCGCGTCAGCAAGTTTCCGCTGCGTGAAGGCAATCATATTCATATCCTGGTTGGGGGCGATCAGGCGTACCCCGCCATGATCGCCGCCATCAACGAGGCCAATAGCAGCATCGCACTGCAAAGCTACATATTCGACAATGACAGCGAAGGCCGCAAGTTTGTGGACGCCCTGGTTGCCGCGCAGCAGCGCGGCGTAGAAATACGGGTCCTGATCGATGCCATCGGATCGAAATACTCGCGCCCGCCCATTATTCGTCTTTTGCGCAAACACGGCATCCCCTGTGCCCTCTTCATGACGAATCCCATGGGGTTCATGCGCATGCCATATGCGAATTTGCGCAGTCACCGCAAGATCCTGGTGGTCGACGGGCGCGTTGGATTTACTGGCGGCATGAATATTCGTGAAGGCTTTGTCTCGGCAGTCGCCGGTCCGGACATGACCGGCGACACGCATTTCCAGGTCGAAGGCCCTGTGGTTTCGCAACTGCTTGCGGTATTCGCACATGACTGGGAGTTCACCACCAAGGAATCATTGCCATACGAGATGTGGCGCAAGGAAATCGGCAGCGCCTGGCAAGCCGGTGTGCCGGCTCGGTGCATTCGTTCAGGACCTGACCGCTATATGGTGGGCACGCACAATATGTTGCTGGGCGCCTTCGCGGTGGCGCAGCAACATATCCGCATACAGTCGCCGTACTTCTTGCCGGACCAAATCCTCATGGGTGCGCTGAACACGGCAGCACGACGGGGCATTCAGGTCGATGTGGTCATTCCGGGCAGCAATAACCTGCGACTGGTGAATTACGCCATGACGGCCCAGCTGGACCAAGTGATACGGGCCGGCTGCCGGGTCTGGCGATCCGAAGGCAATTTCAACCATTCCAAACTCATTACCATCGACGGCGCCTGGTCCTACATTGGGTCGTCCAATCTGGACCCGCGCAGCTTGCGCCTGAATTTCGAACTGGATATGGAAATTTACAGCCGCGACACCGCAGCAGAAATCAAAATCCTGATCGATAACGAAATCGACCACGCCGAACCCGTGACGCTCGAAGGGCTGACCCAGATTCCGTTTCGCAAGCGATTGCGCAACCGCATCATCTGGCTCGCCAGCCCCTATCTGTAAAGCCTCTACTTTACTGAGGTTTCACCCCTGCTTCCTTGACGACATCCGCCCAGCGTATGATTTCCGCATCCACGAACTTGCCGAAATCGTCGCCTGTGAGCGTCGGGATGGCCGTGCCGTTGCTTGCCCATAGCGCCTTGATCTTCTGCTTATTTAACGCCTGGGTGATTTCCGTGGCCATTTTTTCGACAATGTCAGCCGGCGTCCCGGCCGGCGCCCACATGGCATACCACGTCGAAACCTCGTATCCGGCCACCCCGGCCTCGGCCACGGTAGGTACTTCGGGCATGGACGGGGAACGTGCCGCAGCCGCCACGGCCAGCGGCCGTATGGTGCCGGCGCGGATATGCGACGCGGACGACCCCAACCCATCGAATGCAACGTCCACTTGACCGGTGATAAGACCGGTCAGCATGGGGCCGGCTCCCTGATAGGGCACGTGCGTGAGCTGGAGGCCGGTCTTCAGGGCGAAGAGTTCACCGGCCAAGTGGTGTGTACTGCCCACCCCTGCGGACCCGAAATTGACGAGCCCGGGCGTCTTACGCGCGGCTTCAAGAAACTCCGCAATATTGTTCACGGGCAGTTTCTTCGGATTGACGACGATGACCTGTGGCGGCTGTGCGAGCAGCGCCACAGGCACGAAATCCTTCTGAATGTCGTAACTGAGGCTCTTGTAAATCGACGGTGCAACGGCGTGATGCGCGCCTCCCATAAAGAAGGTATAACCATCAGGAACCGCCCGCGCGGCCACGCCGGCGCCTAACGTGCCGCCGGCGCCGCCACGGTTGTCCACGACAACGCTCTTGCCCAGTTGCTCTCCCAGTTGCTGGGCCAGCGGCCGCGCGAAGGTATCGGTACCGCCACCGGCCGGGAACGGAACTATGATGGTGATGGCCCGATCAGGCCAGGCCGCGCTTGCCGATGGGGCCACAGCCAGCACGGAAATTCCGACGACGGCACATGTGATTATGGTTTTTTTCATGATTGTCTCCTGCCCTTTTTGATATCGTTGATCGATACGTTTATTTGTATTGGGTGCGCAAAATATTCTTCTGGACCTTACCCATGGTATTGCGCGGTAATTGATCTACAACGTAGATACGTTTCGGCACTTTGAAATTTGCCAGCCTGGTCTTCAGGTCGGCCAGCATAGATCCGGGGTCCAGCACAGCCCCATCCTTGGGTACCACAACAGCCACCACCGCTTCGCCGAAGTCGGCATCGGGAACGCCAATGACTGCACTCTCGTCCACCCCGGGCATATCGTCGATGACGAGTTCAACCTCTTTGGGATAAACGTTGAAGCCGCCCGAGATGATCAGGTCTTTGCTGCGCCCCACGATGGACAAATACGTGGATGGCACTGAACCGACGCCCCAGCACCCCATGTCGCCGGTACGGAACCAGCCGTCGAGCGTGAACTCCTCGGCAGTTTTCTCGGGCATCTTCCAGTAACCGGAGAACACATTGGGCCCTCGCACCTGCACATTGCCGATCTGGCCATCGGACACTTCGTTACCTTCGTCGTCGACGACCCGCAGCAGAACGCCGGGCAGCGGCATGCCCACTGTGCCACCCAGGCGCTCGCCTTCCGACGGATCGTAGGGGTTGGATGTGAGCATGATGGTTTCGCTCATGCCATAGCGTTCCAGTATGGCCTGCCCTATTCTGGCCTTGAACTCGTCGAAGGTTTCCTTGAGCAACGGCGCCGACCCGGAAACGAACAAGCGCATGTTGCCGCAGACGCTGCGGGTGAATCGCGCATCGGCGAGCAGGCGCACATAATACGTGGGTACCCCCATCATTACCGTGCTGCGCGGAAGGTAGCGCAATGCGCTTTCGACGTCGAAGCGGGGAAGCCAGATCATCCGCGCACCCGCCAGCAAGGCGCCGTGCGACGCCACGAAGAGGCCATGCACGTGGAAAATGGGCAGCATATGCAAAAGCACATCGTCGGGGCGCCATCCCCAATACGTATGCAGCACCTGGGCGTTGGACGACAGGTTCCGATGCGAGAGCATGGCGCCCTTGCTGCGTCCCGTCGTGCCTGACGTGTACAGAATAGCCGCAAGCTCGTCCGGCTGGACCACAACGGTATCGAATGTGTCGGACTGGCTGGCGGCGGCAAGGGCCAGGCTGCCGGCGCCGTCTTCGTTCAGGGTGTAGACGCGGCCATCGTTCGTCTTTTCGACCAATGCGCTTATCCATTGAAGATTACGGCTATCGCATACAACGACTGCAGGTTGCGCGTCGCCCAGAAAGTACCCGACCTCGGATTCACGGTAGGCGGTGTTCAGCGGCAGATACACAAGGCCGGCGCGCACGCTGGCCAGGTAAAGCATCAAGGCCTCCGGCGATTTTTCGACATGAACCGCAATTCGCGACCCATGAGGCAGGTCCAGCGCCTTTAACACGTTGGCGAACCTGGCGCTGATTTCGTCTATGTCGTTCCAGCTGTACGAGCGCGTGGGGGTTTCGATGGCGATCCCGGCACGGTCAGGCGGGAAACCCGCCGCCAGAATCGCATACAAATTGGCGTTGCCTTGCAAATTAATCTCCTGAAAATATGGGTTTTCGCCCTGCCAGAAAAGCCGCAACGCCTTCCTGGTGATCGCGGCTTTCGGCATAGTCGAACATGGCGTGCAGTTCAGCCGGTGTCAAGGGTTCCGGGCTATCGCGCAAGCGCGCCACCGTTTGCTTGTTGATGCGCGCCGCCAGGGGCGCGCCCTTGGCCAGGCGCCGCGCCGTTCGCATGACGTCGTCGTTAAGCTCGTGATCCGGCAGCATGCGTGTAAGCAAGCCCTTGGACATGGCTTCTGCAGCATCGAACACGCGGCCTTCCAGCAGCAGTTCCAGCGTCACGGCGGGGCCGGCCAGTGCCAGCAAGCCACGCATCTCGTCGGGCGCCATCGGGAAGCCAAGTCGATTGATGGGTACGCCAAACCGCGCCGAGCTTGCTGCAATGCGCAAGTCGCAGCGGCTGGCAATTTCCAGCCCACCACCGACGCAGACGCCTTCGATTTGCGCCAGGACCGGGTGGGGGCAATTGGCGATAGCATCCAGGGCAGGAGCGAGGATTTTCGTGTGATACCGCACAACGCCGGCGCGGTCCGCCCGCTGCTGGGGAAACTCGCGGATATCGGCGCCCGCAGCGAAATTGCCGCCGTCGCCGCGTATGACTACGCAACGCAACCGCGCGTTGGCGGAGAGCTCTGTGAAGACCGCCGCCAACGAATTCCACATGGCGACCGTGATGGCGTTCAAGCGCCCGGGGTGGCAAAGGGTTACGCCCGCGATAGCACCGTCGTATGTGACGAGCACCTTGCCGGCGGGGGCCACCGCGCGGCCAGTGTCAGTTACAGCCATCGTAGATTCATTCCAATTTTTGGTTTGCCTGCCGCAAGCTGGACAAGATTGTCGTCCAGTTGATCCAGGTCATAAACATAGTTGACCATGATGGCGCACGATTGCGCCATTCCTTTGGCCGAGCAGTCCGCGCGCCAGTTGACCCGCTCGATGCGGGCGCCATTGCCCAGGTGAAACCGGGCGACCGGATCCAGCGGCTGGCCATTTTTCATGGTCTTGATGTATGAAACGGCAAGCTGCAGGCCGATGCGTTGAGCGGCGTCGTCGGACTTGCCGGCCGCCGCCGCACGCAGACGCTCAACCCACGCCAACCCAGCCTGGGGATCATCTTGCGCCTTTTGGCGCTCTGCCTTGTCGTTCAATAAGGCCCGCATTGCCTGGCCATCCTGCTTTCCCAGCCATTCGGCAAAACCCGGCATGGGCGAAAGCGTAGCGAAGGATTTCAGGCGCGGCAGTTCAATGAGAAGCGCGTCGACGACCCGCTTCAGCAGAAAATTACCGAAGCTGATACCGCGCAGGCCAGGCTGTGTGTTGGAAATTGAATAAAAAATCGCCCAGCGTGCCTTGTCGAGGGTGGGAGGCGCAACTTTCGGGTCCAGCAAGACCTGCACGTTGTCGGCCATATGCGTGGCAAAGGCGACTTCAACGAAAATTAGCGGCACATTGGGCATGCGCGGATGAAAAAAGGCGTAACAGCGCCGATTGTCGGCCACGCGATGACGCAGTTCTTCCCATGAACGGATTTCGTGCACCGCTTCGTACTGGATAAGCTTTTCGAGCAGCGACGCGGGCGAGTCCCAGTTGATGGGCCGTAGCTCAAGCATGCCCACATCGAACCAGCTGGAGAGCAGGCCTTCCAGTTCGCGTTCCAGCATTCCGAGCCCAGCCACTTGATTGCGCCAGCGCAGCATGTCGGCGCGCAGTTCAACAAGCGACTGCAGGCTGTCGGCCTGCGCGTATAGACGCCGGAACAGGCGCAGGCCCTGATCGCCGCGCGGTTCCAGCGTGGCGCTGGCTTCGGCCAGCGCCGCCAGCAGTGACCGGCGCTGTTGGGCGTCGGCCGCGCCATAGCGCAGGCTGAATTCCCGGGCCAGCCGATTGGCCGCCACATCGGTCATGCGTGCGGTGAAAAGTTTTTGAGTTTGCGCCGGCACTGGCCATCGCTCACGATCCAGCCAACGGCTAAGGCGCGCCATAAGGCCGCCCATTTCGGGGTTTTTCTCAGATGTCGACGTAGGCTCCGGCTTGGCGAGCGCCTGGGTTTGTGTGTCTGGTACTGTCATCGAAATGCTCCTGCTTGATGCGTAATTATGCGCGACTCGAGTAATAGCACAAGAGCCGTTCTCCTAATAGTTATCCCTTAGCCGCCACGGCCCGCTCCCAGTGCCGACCCCGCATCCCCCTTTGATCCGATACAAATTAATTTGACATGTCAATATTTTAGTATCATTATTCGCTCGTTCACTCTCGAACAATCGAAGGCTAAAACAATCATGGCGCCTAGGTGTTGTATGCCGACCAGCGTCGCTACTTCAGGAGACCCCACATGCATCACACAGAGAAGCTCGCCCCAACCATGTCGTATCCCCCCGAGACGGAACAGCCCAATGTTTATCCGCTGTCCTGGCATGCCAGCACCGCCAAGCTGGAAGAGATCTGGGACGCCTCGCGGCGCGAGAACTGGGATCCCAAGCAGTTGCCCTGGGACACCTTCGACGTTTCCAGCTATTCCTGGGAAGAGCGCGAAGCCATTGCCTACTGGTGGACACTACTGTCGGTCTTCGACGCATCCGCACCGCCCGTCTTCGCCGAAGCCTTCATCAAGACCTACGAAGCACACGAGGAAGACCCCGTGCGGCGTTGCTTCTTCTCGGTGACCAGCGACGAACAAAACCACGAACAAATGTGCGGCCTGGCCATCACCAAGCTGCTCGAGCATCCCGACCCGCTTACCTACGAGCCGAAGACCGAATTGGGCAAGAAGCTGCATCGCAATGCCGCCTGGCTGTATTACAACGGCGGCCGCTACTGGAATGGCTACAAGGC
>CAZONP010000048.1:9735-12780 GCA_964581155.1 uncultured Candidimonas sp.
GGCTACCTCTTCCTGTCGGCTGTCTTGTTTGAACCGCCAGTGGATTTCTGGGACTTGCCCGACGACTTCATTGCCGTGCAGCGCCAGGCCGAAGCCATTGCACGCGAGGCCGGCTTCCAGATTCCCGAGTATGAACAGAAGAAGGAAAACTGGAAGGCCGCCATGCTCAACCTGAAAGGGGTATTGGACAAGTACGACATCCCCTTCCCCGCCATACCCGAAGTGGGCATTTCAGGCGAGGAAGTCACCGATATCGACATGAAAGATATCATTCCGGTGTTCTAACATGAGCCGAATCAAACTCCACCCCTCTGGACACGAGATCCAATGCGCCCCCGGCGAAAGCGTATTGTCGGCGGTTGAAAAGGCTGGTTTCGCCCTGCCCAACAACTGCCGCGCCGGGGCCTGCGGCGAATGCAAGGTCAAAGTCCTGGAGGGACAGTTTGATCAGGGCATGGTGCTGGACATGGCCTTGTCGCCGGAAGAACGCGAACAGGGCTTTGGCTTGATGTGCATGGCCAAACCTCTTTCGGAAGAATTGGTCATCGAGTGGGGCACGGAGGACGCGAAACCCAAGCTCTTCCCCCCGCGCGAAAACATTCTTCATCTGGTCATCGACAAGATTCCCCGCACGCCGCGCATTACAGAGTTTCGCCTGCGGCCACTGGGCAATACGGTAAGGTTCTGGCCGGGCCAGTATGTCATGCTTGGCGACGCCCGCGCCGGCCATCCGCCGCGGTCATACTCCATTGCCAACGCCCCTCGACCGGATGGCGAAATCACACTGCATATTTCGCGCGACGAACTGGGAGTGACCAGCCGCTGGCTGCACGACGAGGTGCAGGTCGGCGACATGTTGAAAGTGGCCGGGCCATACGGCACCTTCATAGGCGATCCCGCCACCGAAACTCCCATTCTCTGCATGGCCGCCGGATCTGGCCTTGCGCCCATTCTTTCCCTGACCGAAACCGCCTTGCGGCGCGGCTTCAAACCTCCCGTGAAGCTGTTGTTTTCGGCGAGAACCGCCGCCGACGTGTACGACATGGGAATAATGGCGTATTTGCAGACGAAGCATCGGCGATTCAAGTTCATGCCCACGCTTACGCGCGAACAAAAGGAAGGCATGCTAAGCGGGCGCATTCCTGACCTGTTGCCAACCCTTTTCCCCGATCTGTCCGGCCACAGCATATTTATTGCGGGTACGCCGGATTTCGTCGAGGACTGCAAAGCGGCGGCATTACGCCAAGGCGCGTTGCCGACTCTGATCCATACCGAAGGCTATTTCGCCCGCCAGCATCCCGAAACGCCGGCTCCCAGCCGTCTTGCCACCTGATCGCACGCATGGACGGGCATTAGCGTCCGCCCATGCAAGCACGCCTCAGCGCATCAATGACCGGCTAATCACTAGGCGCTGGATATCGTTGGCGCCTTCGTAAATCTGGCAGACCCGGACATCGCGATAAATGCGTTCCACGGGAAAGTCGGCAACGTAACCATAGCCACCATGGATTTGTATGGCGTCGGACGCCACTTTTTCGGCGATTTCCGAAGCAAACATCTTGGCCATGGATGCCTCGGTCAGGCACGGCAGCCCGGCATCCTTCATTTGCGCGGCGCGCCACACCATGAGTCTTGCGGCATCCACCTGCGTGGCCATATCGGCCAGCCTGAAGCTGACCGCCTGGTGTTCGATGATGGGCTTGCCGAAGGCCTCGCGCTCTTTCGCGTAACGCAGGGCCGCCTCCAACGCGGCCCGCGCCATGCCGACGCTTTGCGCAGCGATGCCAATACGGCCGGATTCCAGGTTACCGAGGGCGATTGAATAACCCTGGCCTTCCACGCCCATGAGCGCGGTGGCCGGAACACGACAGTTCTCGAACAGAATTTGGGCAGTGTCGCTGGCATGCTGGCCCATTTTCTCTTCCAGCCTCGCCACGATATAGCCAGGTGTGGCCGTGGGGACCAGAAAGCAGGAAATGCCTTTTTTCCCCGCAGCCTTGTCGGTCACCGCAAGCACGATGGCCACATCGGCATACTTGCCCGTCGTAATGAATTGTTTGACGCCGTTCAATACCCACTCGTCGCCGTCGCGCACCGCCGTCGTACGGATTGCCGAGGCGTCGGATCCGACATGCGGTTCGGTAAGGCAAAAGCAGCCCAGGGCTTCCCCTTTGGCCAGTGGCACCAGCCACTCCTGCTTCTGCGCTTCGGTACCGAATTTCAGTGTAATTCCGCAGGCCAGCGAGTTCTGCACGCTGACGATTGTGGAGATCGCGCCGTCGGCTGCGGCGATTTCCTCAAGAGTCAGGACCAGACTCATGGCGTCGAGCCCGGCCCCGCCATAGGCCTCGGGCACGGTCATGCCCAAGGCGCCGAGCGCGCCAAGCTCCTTCAAGGCCTCGGCCGGGAATGTATGGCTACGGTCCCATTCGGCCGAGAACGGCGCCAGGCGTTCCTGGGCAAAGGATTGCATGGCGTCGCGCACCATGGTTTGCTGTTGGTTCAGTATCATTATGTCTACCCGACTTCAGGCCTCGCTCATTCCGGCGGCGGGTTCGGCCGCGTGGCCGGCCCGCACCTTCTCTTCGATGCGCTGCCCCACGTCAAGATCGATGCTCTTCCAGTATTCGAAGGCACGCTCGAGCACGGGGCTGCGAACTCCACCCAACAGGCTTCCCGCAACGGTTTCAACCAGACGGCTGCGCTGCTCGTCGTTATAGACCTCGCGAACCAGGGTGCCAGGCTGGCCGAAATCGTCGTCTTCAGAATGCAGGGTGTAGGCGCTGCGCACCATGTCGCCATCGGCTTCCCAACTGTCTTCCATCTTCCCGGTGTTGTCGGCCCAGGCGCGACCGTGCGAATTCGGTGCATACACCGGCTGGTTGCCACTATGTTCATAGGCCATTTGCCCGTCAAACATATAGGTGTTGACCGGCACCTTAGGTTTGTTGTCGGGCAATTGATGGAAATTTGTGCCGATCCGGTTGCGCTGCGCGTCGGCATAGGCGAAGGCGCGTCCCAGCAGCATCTTGTCGGGCGACAGGC
>CAZONP010000049.1:0-11010 GCA_964581155.1 uncultured Candidimonas sp.
TCGCCGGCGCCCTTGCTCTGCCGGCTCTGCTGCACCATCTGGGCAATTTGCGCCGTAGTCGCTTTTTGGTTGGCGGCGGCAACGCGCTGAGCGTTCAGTTCCCGGGTCCGCTCGATATTCTTGTGTTGCGTTTCGAGCGCGGCCAACCTCGCCTCATCAATGCTTTGCGTACCGGTTCGGCGCTCGACCTTCTTCTGCTTGCTCTTGTCCTGGTTGGCCACTTTGGCTTTATTTTTGTCGACTAGACCCGCTTTCAAAAGCTGCTCTTGCAGCGAGACCATATCAGTTACTCCGTAGATAGTGTTCGAGGATGACCGCTGGTTCCAGTCTAACGTGCCCGCAGCGCGTTCGATGATGTTGCGCGTTCAGATTGTATAGGTTGCGGCCATGGTTCAGCTTAAGTTGCGATAGGCGCCCGGCGTACTGCCCGTCGCAATTTTGAATGCTCGATGAAACACAGATACTGACTTAAAACCCAAGCCATGAGCAATGTCATCCAAGCTTTTGTTGGTGACGGTCAGTTCCAGAATTGCCAAGTCGCGACGTAAGCCGTCTTTTATGTCCTGAAACGACGTATTTTCGACCGCCAGTCGGCGAATCAGCGTGCGCGTCGACATATGTAAAGAATCGGCCACTTCCTTCAAGGAATGATGCAACTGTTCCCCGCTATTAAGATACTCGCGCACTTTCAACTGGAAGGAGTGCTCTTTATCTGTTGTGAAGATCCAGTCCCTGGGCGCCCGCTGCAAAAACGGGCGCAATTCGGCATAGGATCGGCTGAATCTTAACTTAGCTATGCTTTCCGGAAAGGAAATAGACGAACGGGACGCATTAAAGGCCACCGGAACAGGAAACAGGATTCGGTAGTCCTCTGCAAACGTAGGGCAGTCAAACCCTAGCGTAACCCGATGTAGTGGCAGTTCCCGCCCAACCAACCAAGACGCCACGCCATGTATTAATTTCAGCATCAACGCATGCCCAAACCGATTCAGCGCTACATCGGGCCGGCGCGGCCGTACAGCAATACAAGGGTAGCTGTCTTTATTGCTGAAAACCAGTTCATAGTCATCCAACAATAAATTCCAGAATTGAGTGAACCGATACATCGCGACCGACACGGAACTGGCGTCGAGCAAGCCTTTACACAATAGTTTGAGCGCACCGCTTCGAATACTGCGCGACCAAAGCCCCATCATTTCGTCTCCGGTTCCAAGCGCCGCAGCCTGGTACAAACGCACTAGCTGGTCATGTGTAATGCGGGCATTGCCCTGCTCTATCAACGCAGCAGGAATACCCGCCAGCCGCAGAAGTTCGTTGAACTGTCCTGGTACACAAATACGTCGCAGGCTCGAAAATAAGTCTTGTAGAAAGCCTGTCGATACCGTGAAAGCGACGATCTCTTCGGCTCCCCCTCTTGCGACGCGCGTCATTCCAGCCTCTCCAAGTTGGCACTATTTGTGATTCTGTCGTCACTATGCGTCATAGCCATGTGATTAGGGGTTGCATAAACTGAATCCATAAAACCGAGCATGGGCCGCGCACAGGAGATAACAATGGCGACACTGGGAAACATGATGAACCTCCCGCTACTCATATCATCAATACTGACTCACGCGGCAAACAACAATCCGAACCAGCAGATCGTGACCGCCCTGGACGACGGCACCACGCATAACTATTCCTATACCGAATTCGCGGCCCGGGCCGCCAAACTGGCAGTCGCCTTACAGAGTAAAAACATCCGGCCGGGCGACAGGGTGGGAACACTGGCCTGGAACACTTACCGACATCTCGAAATTTATTATGCGACGTCCGGGATAGGCGCCATATGCCATACGATCAATCCGCGGCTGCATCTAGATCAAATAGCCTTCATCATCAACGATGCACAGGACTCGATATTGTTTTTCGACCATCACTTTACCGCGTTGGTCGAGGAGCTGGCTACATTATGCCCAAGCGTCAGGGAATGGGTACTGCTCCATGAGGGCGAACACAACGATCTCCAAAGCGGCTCATGGTCATCTTATTCCGACTGGCTAGCCACAGACGACGATTCCGATTTCTCCTGGCCTATCTTTGACGAAAACACGGCCAGCGGCCTTTGCTATACCTCGGGCACGACAGGTAATCCAAAAGGTGCGCTGTATTCGCATCGATCCACCGTTCTGCATGCCTATGCATCGTGCCACCCTGATGCCGTAGCGATCTCTTGCCGGGACGCGGTCATGCCGCTTGTTCCAATGTTCCACGTCAACGCGTGGGGCCTGCCCTACTCCAGCCTCTTATCAGGCGCGAAAATCGTTATGCCGGGGGCAAACTTGAAAGGCGACGCCCTTTACCGCCTGTGCGAATCCGAAGGTGTCAGCATATCGGCCGGCGTCCCATCGGTATGGCAAGGCCTGCTTGACCATACGCAAGCAAATGGCTTGGCCTTTAGCACGCTCCGGCGAGCCATTATTGGCGGCGCGGCTTGCTCTACTCATATGATCGTGGCGTTTGCCTGCATCAACGTCGCGGTACGGCACGCCTGGGGCATGACAGAGGTCTCTCCGTTGGGCACCGTGTGTACGCTCACCTCGGAGCATCAGCATTTGTCGGAACAGGATCAACAAAGCATCTTGTCCGCGCAAGGACGCCCCTTGTTCGGTGCCGAATTCAAGATCGTCGGCGAAGACGGACAAAGACTGCCTCACGATGGCACAAGCGCCGGCAATCTGATGATCAAGGGTAATTGGGTCATAGATACGTATTACCGAGATACGGAGCAGGCACTAGTGGACGGGTGGTTTCATACCGGCGATGTAGCCACCATCGATAAGCTCGGCTACCTGCGCATCACCGACAGAAGCAAGGATGTCATCAAGTCCGGCGGCGAATGGATCTCTTCGATCGATATCGAAAATATCGCCATGGAACACCACAATGTGCTCATTGCGGCCTGCATCGCTAAAGAACATGAGAAATGGGGCGAAAGACCGTTGCTGGTTGTGGTGAAGAAACCATCGACCACGGTCACTGCAGCCGACATCCTGAATGTATTCACTAACCGTATCGCAAAATGGTCAATCCCCGACGAGGTGAGGTTTATCGACGACATGCCGATGACAGCAACAGGAAAACTGCAAAAGAACGCATTGCGAACGCTATTCAAAAACTGAATTCAACAAGCTCATCTTTGAGCAGCAGCATCTGGAGTCTATATGTCAACGCCATACCTTAAAACACACGAAATCGACCAAATAGGGATAGTCACGCTAAACAGGGAAAGCAAGCGCAACGCGCTCGATGAAAGCGCGGTTTCAGAAATTGATCATTATTTTTCGAGTATCCCGCCGCATATCAGAGTTATCGTCATGGCGGCGCAAGGCAACCACTTTTGCGCCGGGCTCGACCTGAAGGAACACCACGATCAGGAACGCAGTGCTGTGGATTTTCTACGCGTCTGTCAGGCCTGGCATCGCGCTTTTGACAAGATCCAGCACGGCGGAATTCCGGTCATCGCCTGCCTAAAGGGTGCGGTTGTCGGCGGTGGCCTGGAGTTGGCAAGCGCTGCCCATATCCGGGTAGCGGATACAAGCACTTATTTTGCCTTGCCCGAAGGAACACGGGGCATCTTTACCGGCGGAGGCGCCACGGTACGAACCGCAAAGATCATCACGCCGAACAGGATGGTGGAAATGATGCTGACGGGACGTGTCATGGACATCGATGAGGGCCTGCGTTTGGGCTTGGCCCATTACGTATGCAACACTCCGGAGAACCCCGCATCTGCTTATGATTTTTCTCTATCGTTGGCAAAAAAAATAGCCGGCAACGCGCCGCTTTCAAATTATGCGATTGTTAGTTCAATCAACAAAATATCCGACATGTCGGCCACCGATGGTTTATTTGCAGAAGGATTAATGGCAGCAGTAGTACAGACCGGCAACGATGTTCAACGCCGGCTCAATGATTTCGTAAATAAAAAAGCCCACAAAGTAAAACCAAGCTGACTTTCGAAATCTCAACACCTGGAGGAGACAACATGAACTATAAAAAATATTCAATACTACCCTTGAGGGGCGCAGCCACGCGAACCGGCATGACCGGTATCGCCACATTATTGTTGGGTTGTACCGTCGCGTTATCGGCGTTGTCCGCGCACGCCGAACCCAAGTTGACACCCCGGATCGGCGTGCTGACTGACATGTCCGGAACATATTCCGATATCGCAGGAAAGGGATCTGTTATTGCCGCCCAGATGGCTGTGGAGGACTTTGCGAGAGAGCACCCGGAAATCAAGGCCGATGTGGTCTCTGCCGATCACCGAAACAAAACCGACGTGGGTTTGACTATCGCCCGTAGCTGGATCGACAACGACCATGTGGATGTCATCGCCGAACTGACCTCATCGTCTGTTGCGCTCGCGACGCAACGGCTGGTCACCGAAAAGAACAAGCTTATGCTGATTACCGGCGCGGGTTCTTCAGACATGACTGGCAAAGGATGCACGCCAAACAGCATTAGTTGGGTGTATGACACCTATGCAATGGCAAATGGCACCGGGCGCGCGTTGGTGCGGGAAGGCGGTAAAAATTGGTTCATGATTACCGTTGACTATGCATTTGGTGAAGCGCTTGAACGCGATGCGGTCAAATCCGTGATCGCGGAAGGCGGCACCATTATCGGATCGGCGCGCCACCCGCTTAGCTCGCCTGATCTTTCTTCCCAAATTTTTGCGGCGATTTCATCCAAGGCGCAAATCATCGGCCTGGCACATGCCGGCGGCGATCTTATCACTGCTATCAAGCAAGCAAAAGAATTCAATGTGGCCAAAGGCTCACAGAACTTGGCTGCATTGCTCATCTATATCTCCGACGTCCACGCCATAGGCCTGGAATCCGCACAAGGCTTGTATCTCACGACAGCTTTTTACTGGGATCGCAATGAAGAATCGCGAGAGTGGTCGGAAAGATACTTCCAACGCGCGCAGAATATGCCGACGATGGCTCAGGCAGGTGTTTACTCGTCGGTTATGCACTATTTGAAAGCCGTGCAGGAAACCAAAACAACCGACACTGCAACGGTTCGTAAGAAAATGGGCGAAACGCCAGTGAACGACATGTTCACAACGAATGGTGTCATTCGCGCAGACGGCCGAATGATGAATGACCTTTATCTTGCCCAAGTAAAAACGCCGGAAGAGTCCAAGTATCCTTGGGACTACTACAAGATCGTGGGGACCATCGCAGGCAAAGATGCATTTCGTTCCGTAGCGGATAGCGAATGTGCGTCACTGCGCAAAGACGGCGTCTGACCATTACCGCCGGAACAAGGGCGTCCGTCCTTGTTCCGGCGCCATTAGTGTATTGATAGGCCGAGCGGAAGTCGCCTACCGACTCGGTATGTCAAGCATTCGGCTTCATGGGCGTTGGTTCGTCGGGCTGCCACGCCACTCGGTATTCCGCCCGTAGCCTTTCCTTGTCCTCAGGCAGCGCCATCGCGCTCAATGCTGCTTCATGCGCCGTATGGGCCAATCGGGTTGCAGCCGCGCGAAGGTCCCCATTGGCTATTGCAGCCAGTGCAGCCAATGCCTTCTGCAGTCGCAACTGGATTTCAATCAGAGCAGCCCCGTCCCGGATCAACGGTCGAAATGCATCATCCAGAAGATCTTCATCACGAAGCGGTGGAACATATACCCGCTGATAAAGAATCTGCTCTGCCGCCACCCTATGATCCCGCTCCACCCACGCCATGAGCACACGAGTCAGCCTGCCTATGATGTCTATGGCGGTACCGGTGTCATTGAGCGCTGGAGACAACGCTCGCGAGCCGATCTCGGTCAACACCGACAGGCCGAAACGGGGATCCTGGTCGAAAGAACGTTCGTTCCCCACGGTATAAGCCTCTTCTATCTTTTCCGAGGCGATACGTTTGCCGTCGGACCCCGGCAGTACCGCAGCTATCACTTTGCCTGAATGAACAAATGTTCCGGGCAGTGCGGCAACGAAAATTTCGGCTTGCTGTTCGTCCGCACAGGTTTGCAAGGCCTTTATATCCAGGTGTTGAACATATCCCGTTCTGGAGGACTCCACTAAATAGGCTTTGGGCGGCAAACCGTGCGGATCCAGCAGGGGACGCCCGCCCAGGCAGGGAGCGGCAATGCGGTCGTTCATAGCGTTCAGGGCCGCTTCCTCGACGCGTTGGGACGTTTCCGCCACCCTTCCTAGCCGTGACAGATACTCGATCCAGCGCAGCAACGTGATTACGATTAGCGCCACCACCAGTATGGTGACACTGAAAAGAATCATTCGGGCCTGCATATCGAAGTAACCAGTGCTGAGCGCAATTATTCCCACCAAGCTGAACAGGAATGACCCAATGAAGGTACCCAAGACGTTCTGAGACGTGTGATCCTCAATGATCAGCTTGGTCGCACGCGGGGTCACATTATTTGTTGCAGCAGAATATGCCTGAACCATGATTCCCAATGAGAAAGTGGTGACCGCAAGCATGCTGGACCCCATGATCTTCAGCACGTCCACGACCGAGTCACTACCTATTTTTCCGGGAAAGTCGTAGGGAATGTAAGGGGCCAGCACCAGACTCGCAATAGCCGACACAACCCCCAGGACGACGAAAAAAGAGGCTCGCAACCACAATTTCCGGCTTAGCTGCAACAACAGCCAGCGCCATCTGGGCATCATGACAGTGCTCCTGTACTGACGGGTGATTCAGAATGCGACAGTGAGGAGTGGCGCTCAGCAAATGACGGACCTTGACGGCCGTCATTTGCCATCAGGCAGACGAACCACTTGCAAAACAGTCTTTCAATGCGGGTGCTCGGGCGGCGCGAACAGGATCAGTTCCACTCTGTCATTACCATCGACATAAGCGTCATGTCCAGACTACCGTGCGCAGGTTCTGATCCAGCAAAATGACTATGGGCCGCCAGTTCGCCGTCAGGTCAATCCCAACTCAATTTTTTTGCGCTTAACCCAGGCACCGATCAAGCGATCCGCGGTAATCCCTAGAAATGCGATACATAAGCCGGCGATCAATGCCTTGCCAATCTCATTGCCGGAACGTGCTGCATTGATTTCCGCACCCAAATCCTGAGTTCCAATCAAGGCGGTGATCGCAACCATAAACAAGGCCATGAAAATTACCTGATTCACGCCCAGCATGATTTCGGGCAATGCGATCGGTAGTTCAACTTTCACCAGACGCTGCAGCCGCGTCGCGCCTTGTTGAGTCGCAGCCTCCATGATAGGCGTCGGTACACCCCGCAGCCCCAGTATGGTGTAGCGAATCATCGGCACCACGGCAAACAGCAACACCGCGATGATGGCTGATAAGTCGCTCACCTTAAACAACATTACTACCGGAATCAGGTAGATAAATGAAGGGAAGGTTTGAAAGAAATCACACACACCGGCAGCAATACGAGACCATCCAGCGGTGCGCGATGCGCCCAATCCGATTACAAATCCCACGAATACACAAACCATGGCCGCGGTCCCGATCATATACAGCGTGGTCATCGTCTCAAGCCAAAGACCCGTAGCGGCTGGAAATAAGATGAGCAGGCCGGCAGTCAGCGCCACTGACCAACCCCCCAAGCGATAGCCCAGCAAAGCGACTAAGGCGACAAAGGTAATCCAAGGAATTGCCTGGAAAAAATTACGCGTCGGGATCAGAATTTCAAGCAGCGTGAAGTTGCGAAATGCCTGGACCGACTCGTACAGATTGACGTTGATCCAGTCGATTCCCGCATTCCAGTATGCGGCGGTGGTGATCGTATGCCCATCGGTCAGTAGCGCCAAGTCGGGCAGCATGCGGGCGAGCATACTACTCATCAGCAAGAATACCAGCGCCAATCCCATATGTGGGTGGCGCTGCCACCAGCCAAGGCTGGTATCGACATACACCGGTTGCTTTGACGCATATGCACGGCTGAAACGATCCAGCACCACGGCAATTACGACAATCGCAACCCCTTGTTCCAAGGCCTCACCCAACCGCAGCGACTGGAGTGACGTGAGTAATTCACTACCAAGGCCCGACGCGCCGATTAATGCGGCCAACACAATCATGGCCAGTGTTTGCATGATGCCTTGATTCAGGCCCACCAATAATACCGAACGCGCCGCCGGCAATTGGACCCGCCATAATAATTGCCAGCGCGTGCAGCCCATCATTTGACCCGCCTCGAGCACGCCTTTGCCTACACTTTCCAGGCCAAGTGCAATGCAACGTGCCACCGGGGGCACCGCGAATAAGGCGGTAGCGATCATGGCGGGTACGTTGCCCACGCCATACAACACCACAATTGGCACCAGGTACGCAAACGGCGGCATACTTTGCAGAATATCGAACAGGGGCGTCACTGCATTCTTGAAATGCCGACTCTTGCTCATCAACACCCCGGCTACCAAGCCGATCGAGAAAACGATAGGTACAGTAACGAGAACGAGCGAAAACGTTTGCATCGACGCCTTCCAGACGCCAAACAACGCCAAATATGTGAACGCGGCTGCTCCAAACAGCGCGCTACGCCAACCGCCCAACCAATGCCCCAGCAGCGCGGCAAGGCCGACGACCGTGATCCACGGTAGCGCAGGAACCTGCTTGGAGAAACCGTCAAAGAATAGCGATTCGGACAGCCCCAGCGGATACGCCAACAATCCGGAGATCCCACGCGTCAGGTCACGTGGCGTGAACTCAAACGAAGTTCCGCCAAAAAACCGAACCCCATACACTAGCCATTCAAAAAAAGAATCGATCCAGCTTTTAAGAGGCAGAACCCAGTCAGTCGGGTAATGTTCCACCCACGCCAGTCGACTCACGGCAAATTGGCTGAGCAAAATAATGACAAGCGCTGCGACCCAATACAAAGGCCGATGCTGAACTGTTTTCAACCGCCTGTCCGTTAGTGGCGCTGCACCGCTGCTGCCCAGGATGGTGGATCCGGCAGGACGGTGTGCGCCAAGATTTGCTCTGTTTGAATCATCGTTTGTCAAAGTTGCGGTATGTGTCATTGGAATAGCGCCCGCGCCAGATGCTCTCGACCAACTTGGCCGACCAATAAGCCTGCACTGTCGACGACAGGTAAGGCTCGATCGGATTCGATTACACGCCGTGCTATGTTTTCCAGAACATCCGTGTTCCTGATGGCATCCTGATTGCCGTCCAGATTGAAATCGCCAGAATTGGCGGGCACCATGATCTTCTGTGTCGAAATCAATTTGCCGCGTGGCGCATACTGCACAAACTTTTTCACATAGTCATTGGCTGGCGTCATCAACAATTCTTCAGCAGTGCCAATCTGCGACAAGCGGCCATCCTTCATGATCGCAATACGATTTCCCAACCGCACTGCTTCGTCAAAGTCATGGGTGACAAAAATGATGGTCTTGTTCAGGCGGGATTGCAGGCTTACAAACTCATCTTGCATTTCGCGCCGGATCAGTGGGTCAAGGGCCGAAAACGGTTCGTCCAGAAACCAGACATCACATTCACCAATAAGGCTGCGCGCAATTCCGACGCGTTGTTGCTGGCCCCCCGACAATTCCCGTGGAAAGTTATGCTCACGCCCTTCCAGGCCAACGGTTGCAACCAACTCGCTGGCCTTGGCCAAACGGGCAGCTTTCGGTACGTTTTGGATCTCGAGCGGAAAAGCAATATTGTCTAGTACAGTACGATGCGGCAGCAGGCCAAAATGCTGAAACACCATGCCCATTTTGCGCCGACGAATATCTGTCAGGCTGCGGCGTGACGCTTGTAACAGATCGACGCCATCGAATAACACTTGGCCCGAGCTGGGCTCGATCAGTCGCGTAAGGCAGCGCACTAGCGTAGATTTACCGGAGCCACTCAGGCCCATGATGACCAGAATCTCACCTGCATAGACGTCAAAACTCACATCACGTACGGCGGTAATGAAACCAGCGGATGCCAGTTCGGCGTCGCTCGGGTCGTGCTGATGTTTTTCGAGAAAACCGTGGGCGCCTTTACCAAACAGCTGCCACAGGTTTTTACATGAAATTTTTACCGAATCGCTCATAGTTGGACCTGTCGAATAAAAGCGCAAAAGCGCAGTCACCTTCCGACAGGACCAGGGGAATTATTGAATCGGAGCCGATTCAAACCAAATATTATGTAGTGTCGGAAAAGTGTAGAAATAGCACGTGACCAGATTGGTCACGTGCATCAGGTATTACTTAGCGCAAGCTGGTGTCCATGTGGCCACCTGTTCCTGATTCTTATCAATCCACGCAGCGGCGGCGGCATCATGCGCCATGCCATCAACATCCGCCAGTGCCGCGGCCTGGTCTATCATCGGACCGGTAAAATCAATATTCTTGATTAACTGATGAGCACAAGCCCACTTTTTCTCAAACCCCGACCATGCCGCCTTCTTCAAGTAGCCGCCCGCTGGGGAACCACAATCGTAGGTCTTATCCGGGTTGACGCCCCATTTCGGATCATCTGTGCAAGCTTTTTCATGTTCTGGAAATTCAACGAATTTTCCCGGAAATGCCGCGCCCACCCAATTAGGTGCCCAGTTGAACAGTACGATAGGTTCCTTGCGCGCGGCGGCTGACTTCAGTTCGCCAAACAAGGCGGCAGCCGATCCGGCATTAACCACTGTAAAGTTCAGATCCAGCGCCTCGATCTTTTCCTTGTCGTGTTTGATCCAGTCAACGGGACCGGCCAAATAGCGTCCTTTAGGGGCGGTCTCAGGTGCTGCAAATTTGGCGGCGCATGCATTGAGCGCCTTCCAGTCGGGTAAACCGGGGCAAACTTCTTCCATGTAATTTGGATACCACCAGTCTTCACGCGTAGTCGCCGTATGGCTACCCAGGTCGACCATGCGACCGGCCTGGACTTCTTTCATGAAGCTATCATTCATCGTGCCTTCCCAGACCTCCATCTGCAAATCAAGGTCGCCCAAGCCCATTGCCGCAAACTGTCCCTGACTGTCTGACGGCACAATTTTGGTTTCGTAGCCAACTTTTTCAAGCA
>CAZONP010000049.1:11110-12740 GCA_964581155.1 uncultured Candidimonas sp.
ACCTTATCATAAATGTTTCAATAGAAATCATTACTACTGAAAAAATCGGCTTGAAGGCCCCGGGCACTTAGCTGTGCGCTGCGAGGAAGCCGCCGCCTTTTTCCGGCAACGCGGTGCGCCGCGTGCCGAATCACCCAGTCTTGCGCCATTGAGCGCGGATTTCATAATGGCCATAGGCCACCGGCGCAACAGCCGCCGGGTCGGCAAACGCCCAGCGTATGTCGTGGGTTCTCTCGTGCCTGCACATATTGTGCTGCTGTGTGGCTAGCGGTACTGCCGCAATAAATAGGAAAGACACAATGACTAAACGTATAGGAATCATCGGTGCGGGCCCGAGCGGGCTTGCTCAATTGCGAGCACTTGAATCTTCGCGCCAGCAAGGCACACCTATTCCCGATATTGTCTGTTTCGAGAAACAATCGGATTGGGGCGGAATATGGAACTACACGTGGCGCACCGGGCTGGATCAGTTCGGCGAACCGGTCCATGGAAGCATGTACCGCTACCTGTGGTCCAACGGGCCCAAGGAGTGCCTGGAGTTTGCCGACTATTCATTCGATGAGCATTTTGGTCGGCAGATCAGCTCGTATCCGCCCCGCTCTGTGCTGTTTGACTACATTGAAGGTCGGGTGAAGAAAAGCGACGTACGCAAATACATACGCTTCAACACGGTGACACGTTGGGTTGATTACGACGAAGCCACGCGGCAGTTCAGCGTGACGGTGGAAGACCTGGTCAACGAACGCACGTATACCGAAAAGTTCGATTACCTGGTGGTGGCGTCGGGGCACTTTTCCACGCCCAATGTACCTGAGTTCAAAGGCATCGACGCCTTCAGCGGCCAAGTGCTGCACGCCCATGATTTCCGTGGCGCAGACCCTTATGTCGGCAAGAATGTTCTACTTATCGGCGGCAGCTATTCGGCTGAAGACATCGGCGTCCAGTGCCATAAGCACGGGGCGCGATCGGTGACTATCAGCTATCGCACTCGCCCGATAGGCCTGGACTGGCCCGAAGGCATTCGTGAAGCACCATTGGTGACGCACTTTCAGGGCAATAAGGCTTACTTCAAGGACGGTACCAGTGCCGCTTTCGACGCCGTCATCCTATGCACAGGATACTTGCACAAATTCCCCTTCCTGCCAGATTCCCTGCGCCTGAAAACAAATAATGTGCTGTACCCGGACAATCTGTACAAAGGAGTTTTCTGGCACGAACAGCCCCGGCTTATTTACCTGGGCATGCAGGACCAATACTACACCTTCAACATGTTCGATGCACAAGCTTGGTACGCGCGCGACGTGATGCTGGGCCGTATCGAACTTCCGAGCCCCGAGCTTATGCGGGCTGACATACAGAAGTGGCGCGACAGTCAGGCGAGCATGCAGGATTGCAACGATGAAATCGACTTCCAGACAGAGTATGTGCGCGATCTCGTTGCCTCTACCGACTATCCGGAATTCGATTTGGACAAGGTCGCGCAACTTTTCAAGCAGTGGCAGGCAGACAAGCAAAAGGATGTGCTCACCTACCGTGATATTCCTTACCCTTCAGTGAAGACCGGCAAGATGGCACCGGTGCATCACACGCGTTGGCTGGACGAAAAAGACGACAGCCTGCAAACCTACCT
>CAZONP010000050.1:0-12680 GCA_964581155.1 uncultured Candidimonas sp.
CAACTTGTCCTTGGAAGCGTCATCCGCACGGGAGTCGTCATTCAATGGCGGGTTGTCCTGGTCGGGTTGCAACGCCATGGAATGACGCATCATGCCGGCCAGCGACAGCGCTGTAATGGGTGGCAACGGCGATCCGTTGACGAGCTGGCGCAATACGTCACCGTCCACTGGTGCGCTCGGGTCATAGCGGCTATCCGCAGCCGGATCGTCGCCTGTACCGCCGGCGGCAAAACCGTCCGTTTCAGTATCTGATTCACCGCCAGTGGTCTGCGTGCCCGCATTGACGGCAGGGAGGTCGGCCTCCTGGCGCGCCTTGTCGGCCAACGCCGTCTGCTTCGCTTTCGCTTCCGCGAGCGCTTTCTGTTTTGCTTCGAACGCCGCTTTCGCCGCCTCGTTACTAAGCTTCTTTGCGTATTCTTCGGCCGCTTTCTTCTTCGCTGCTTCCGCCGCCTGCTCTTTCTCGGCCTTCTGATTCGCCAATTGTTCCTTGAGTTTCGCCTGCCGATCTTCGTTCTGCTTCTTCAGCTGTTCCTGCTGACTCTTCTGCGCTTCCTGCTTCTTCTTGCGCTCGGCTTCAAGAAGTTTGATTTGCGCTTGCCTGGCTTTTTCTTGATCCGAAAGTTGGGCGGTCTTGACGTTGCCAAGATCAAGCTTCTTGTCCAGCTGCTCGTTGATTTTATTGATCAGACCCTCAATCTCGCTTTGATTAACCTTGTTCTGGCTTATGGCGTTCTTGATGATATTGCCGACGAGGTTGTTCAGATTCTGATTGATCCGATCTATGGCGTCCTGATTGGCTGCTTGGTCAGGCCCGGAAGACGGCAGTCTGGCTATGTAATCTTGATTTTCCTGATCGATGGCCGCCTTGCTCGCGAGGATCGCCTCGATAATCGCGTTCGAGGTGTTCGAGATGAGAGCGTCGGCATCCCGAGCGGAGATCGATGACTGGGCACCAGCCGGTGAAGTATCGACTTGCCCGCCGGGATCGAGAGTAATGGCTGGCCCCGGCGTCTCGGAATTGCGGCCAACTTCGATCGCGCCCGATGAAATAAAAAACCTCGATTCGCCCGTCTGTGGATCGACGCCAACCAATAGTGTGGTTGCATGCGTGACATTCATGGCAGCCGCAAGCATGACGCCCGCCAGCAGTATTGCGATTCGCATTTCCGCTCCCCCCATACTACGTTTTTCTATACCGCCGGAGTGTGTCAGCGGCACGATGTGTGGCTGATACCCAGGGCACGGCACGATTCTTTTCTGGTACGGATCGGCGGCTACATTGCGAAGCGTTGCAGACCCAGCCAAATATAGTAACCGTTATCAACAAGATATGGCAATTGTGTTACAAAGCCGGCTGTTGTGGGGCGCCGAGGCATTTCTAGTCGTGAGGACGAAAAATTTACGTCGGGCATGCTTAGGCGAAAAAAACCTCGCGACTGAGCTGCAGCACCGGTTCGATGTACCAGGAAGTATCGCCAAGACGGTGTATCAGGATGATGGGCGAGGTGGCGCGTTCTTCCTGTACTTCGCGGTAGACCACATCGGTACGGATGCGGGCTGAAGAGGGAATCAGGCACACGCCGCCTTCGGCGGCGACCAAGCCCAGCGCGGTCTGCAGTTCGCGCACTTCAATGACTTCCTTGGGGCGGATGGAGCCATCTCGCAACAAGCTGATCACGTAGTCAGCGAAGCTTGGCCTGGGCTCCTGCGGATAGACGATCAGGCTCTGGTTCCTCAGCTCAGCGAGACTTACTGCCGATGTGGAGGCCCCCAGCGCATGGTCAGGCGCGACTGCCAGTACCAGTTTTTCCTCACCCAGTACGATGCGTTCCACAGTGTCTTCCGCGCTGCGGATACGACCCACGCCAATATCAATGCGGCCGGCCTGCAATGCGCTGACCTGCTGCAAGGACGTGGTCAATTCCAGCATTTGCAAATTAATGTCTGGAATGCGCTGACGCAGCTTGCGGATCAGAATCGGCAAGCCGCCATACAGCACGGAAGGCACGAAACCGATGACAAGCCTGCGCCGCTGATTGGCATCGCTTTGTTGTGTGGCCGACTTCATTTGTTCGATACGCGCCAATACCTGGAGCGCTTGCTCGTAGAACACGCGGCCTGCTTCGGTCAAGCGTATCGGCCGAGTGTTGCGCAGAAGCAGTGTCACACCCAATTCGGCCTCCAGCATCTGGATTTGCCGACTTAGGGGTGGTTGGGCGATATGCAATTGCTTGGATGCCAGCGTGACATTGCGGCATTCCGCGACAGCAACAAAATAGCGCAGTTGACGCAGTTCCATCCGGAATCCTTGCTTGATGGCAGCAGCGCAACTGGCCACTATTGGGGTAAACGATAGCCTGTGAGTTTCAAGCAACTCCAAGGCATTGAAACATTTCTCAAATTCACGTCATCATACCTTATAGGTATCAAATAATACTGAAATAGCATTGGAGGCCGGAATGGCATCGCGCTTTAATTGCGCCTATGTCCAGTATCGCTCCGCCGCATGTCGCCGCCGTAGTGGACTAAAGAAACTTCAAGTTTGAACCGTCCATCAGCCACTCACAGGAAACTCAAAATGAGTAGTCGATTTAAAGGGAAGGTGGCTATCGTTACAGGTAGCGCCCAAGGAATTGGCGCAGTTTTAGCCGAAAAGTTTGCACAAGAAGGGGGAGCGGTCGTGCTCGCGGATCGTTCCCCTTTAGTCCGAGAAGTCGCTAAAAAAATTCAGGAGTCGGGCGGCACGGCGTCTGCGGTTGAGGCGGATCTGGAAACCTATAGCGGCGCCGAGGAAATGGCGCTTCATGCAATAAGCGCTTACGGCCAGATTGACGTGTTGTTCAACAATGTCGGCGGAACGATATGGACCCGACCGTTTGAAAGGTACGAACCCTCACACATCGAGGACGAGATCAGAAGATCACTTTTTCCAACCTTGTGGTGCAGCAGGGCGGTTCTGCCGTGCATGCTGGAACGCGAACAAGGCGTGATAGTCAATGTATCGTCCATAGCAACCAAAAGCATTTACCGAGTTCCCTATGCCGCAGCAAAGGGCGGAGTCAATGCATTGACTGCATCGCTTGCCATGGAAGTTGGCTCGAGGGGCGTGCGTGTCGTGGCAGTCGCTGTTGGTGGAACCCAGGCTCCCGCAAGGCGAGTGCCTCGCAATCCACTTGGAAATCCGTTTGACCTCCCGAATGAGGATCAGGCGTGGTACCAGGAAATTATCGATCAAACCACTGAAAGCACCTACCTTGGCAGGTACGGAACGCTAGACGAAATGGTCGCGCCATTGCTGTTTTTTGCTTCCGATGAAGCTTCTTATATCACTGGATCTGTCTTACCTGCTGGAGGAGGGGATCAGGGGTGATATCCCTCCGATTCTCGCATTAATTAAATTTTTATATGGATGAGACAAAATGAACGATTACACTCCATTCGACCGGTTCTTGCTGCAGCTTGGAAGAATCCCGGGCGCCCTGATGATCGTGCCTCTTTTCCTCGGGGTAGTGGTCAACACCGTGGCCCCCGAAGCACTCATGATAGGCAGTTTTACCACTGCACTGTTTAAGAATGGGCTAGCAGTCCTGATCGGACTGTTTTTCCTTGCGGTTGGCTCTCAGATCAGTTTCAAAGCTGCGCTTCCGTCCGTGGAAAAAGGTGCGGTGCTGTTAGTGGCGAAGTTCGGAATCGCTGTGGCGTTTGGCCTGACCGTCGCTTTCTTTGCCACGGATGGCGTATTCCTGGGGATGCTTCCCCTGGCCATCATCGCTGCAATGTCAAACTCAAATGGTTCTTTATACGTAGCACTGACCAGCCAATTCGGGAACAAGACCGACAAAGGCGCGATCTCGATTCTTTCAATCAATGACGGCCCGTTTTTGACATTGGTGGCTCTTGGTGTTGCGGGCTTGGCGGCTTTCCCGATGTTGGCGCTTTTTTCCGCTATCTTTCCAATGATTTTTGGATTTATCCTTGGGAACATCAGTACCATTGCGCGAAAATTTCTTGAGGCTGGCGAAAAACTCATTATTCCATTTGCTGCATTTGCTATCGGTGCCAGTATCAACTTGCAGGTGCTTGTGGGCGAGGGTTCTATCGGAATTCTTCTTGGTGTGGCAACGGTTGTGTTCTCAGGCGGAGCTGCCATGGTGTCGCTCTACGTCTGGCATATTGTTCGGCGTCACCCCGCCTCAACAAGAAATCTGGTTAGTGCCGGCTCCGAAGCGAGCGTGGCGGGAAACGCCATTGCAACACCAGCTGTGATTGCTGCGCTTGATCCCAGTTATCTTGCCGTAAAAGACGCTGCGACTGCTCAGATTGCCGCTGCAGTTGTGGTCACTGCATTCGTGCTTCCTTTCTTCGTCGCTTGGCTCGCCGGCTGGCAAAGGCGCCGGGGCGTGACTCCCGAGAACGAAGAGGCTCTTTACGAGTCTGGAAGCACCAGGGTTGTTCTGGAGGGGACTCCGGCTCCACTGTAATTATCTTCCCATTCCTAGGCCTCGATCTGGCAGGACGCGCTGACACAAATGGCTCGGACATGACCAGGTCGAGACGGGTTACAAAATACCCCGCTCGAACATTAAGGACATCATGCTAGAAAAAACCACTTCCCCGACAAATGGCTCGATAGTTATTGAACGGGTTGAAACCCTGCTGCTGGATTTGCCGACGATTCGACCTCATCAGCTCTCCATGACAGTCATGCAGAGTCAGACGTTGATGTTGGTGCGGATCTACTGTTCAGACGGCAGTATTGGCATCGGCGAAGGCACAACAATTGGCGGCTTGGCCTATGGCGCAGAGTCGCCCGAAGGCATGAAGCTGGCTATCGATACTTATTTCGCGCCGTTGTTGAAAGGCGCCGATGCCGATTCGGTGCCGGCGGCGATGGCTCGTATTCGCACGGCTATTCGCGACAATCGTTTTGCCAAATGCGCAGTAGAAACGGCCTTGTACGACGCACTTGGACACCGGCTCGGTTTGCCGCTGTCCCAGCTATTGGGCGGGCGCCAGCGTGATCGGTTGCCGGTGGCCTGGACGCTTGCCTCGGGCGATACGGGTCGCGACATTGAAGAGGCGGAACAGATGCTGGCTGAGCGGCGCCATCAGATCTTCAAGCTGAAGATAGGTCGTCGCAGCATACAGCAAGACGTCGCTCATGTGGCTGCCATCAAGCAGGCGTTGGGGGAGCGCGGCAGGGTGCGCGTGGATGTGAACATGGCCTGGTCCGAACTCCAGGCGCGCCAAGGTCTGGCGGCGCTGGCCGATGCAGGTTGCGAGCTGGTGGAGCAGCCGGTGGCTTCTGCCGAGGCATTGGCGCGTCTACGCGGACGCTACCCCATTGCCGTGATGGCGGATGAGTCTCTGATGGGCCCCACCTCGGCGTTCGCCCTGGCGCGCGCCGAGGCAGCCGATGTGTTCGCGATCAAGATCGAGCAATCCGGCGGCTTACAGGCAGCCCAGCAGGTGGCTGCAATTGGCGATGCCGCGCAAATTGAGTTGTACGGCGGTACGATGCTGGAAGGACCCGTTGGCACAATTGCTTCGGCACATGTGTTTTCCACCTTCACCAACTTGCAATGGGGGACTGAGTTATTTGGTCCTTTGCTGTTGACGGAAGAAATCCTGCAGCAGCCGCTGGAGTACAAGGATTTTCATCTTACTGTGCCGCAAGGCCCAGGGCTAGGTATCGCGTTGGACGAAGAACGCGTGCAACGTTTCAGGCGTGACCGCACTTAGGGCGTCAGCAATTCCCACCCATTTTTCTATCCTCGCTGCCATTGAGTGCAGCATCATTATTCCAACAAGCAGACGGAGAAGATCATGAGCGTCAAGATTTTTGAAAACCAGGAAGTGCAGGATTTCCTGCGCACCGCCGCAGGTCTGACCAACGAAGGAGGCAGCCCGCGAGCCAAAGAGATAGTGCACCGCATTATTTCCGATCTGTTCAAGGCTATTGACGACCTGAACATAACCTCGGATGAATACTGGGCTGGTATTGCCTTTCTTAATACCTTGGGCGCGCGCAGTGAAGCGGGCCTGCTATCCCCAGGTCTGGGCTTTGACCGCTACTTTGACATGCGCATGGATGCGCAAGACGAGCAACTTGGCGTCGAAAACAAGACTCCGCGCACCATCGAAGGTCCGCTATATGTGGCCGGCGCGCCCGTGGAACAAGGATTTGCCCGACTGGACGACGGCACCGACACGGATGGTCATCCGCTCATTATGCGCGGTACAGTGTTTGGCGCTGATGGCAAGCCAGTTCCTGGCGCCAAGGTCGAGGTCTGGCATTGCAACACCAAAGGCTTTTACTCGCACTTTGATCCCACTGGCGAGCAACAGCCTTTCAATATGCGCCGCACCATCATTGCCGATGACCAGGGCCGCTACAAGTTCCGCAGCATTCTTCCCAAAGGTTACGGTTGCCCGCCTGACGGCCCTACACAGGCGCTGTTGAACCAGCTTGGCCGCCACGGCAACCGACCGGCGCATATACATTTCTTCGTGACGGCGGATAAGCACCGCAAACTGACCACGCAGATCAACATCGATGGTGATCCGTTGGTCTATGACGACTTCGCCTATGCGACGCGCGAAGGCCTGGTGCCACCGGTAGTGGAGCATACTGACCAGGCCGGCATCAAGGCCGAAGGCTTGGAAGGTCCATTTGCCGAAATCGTGTTCGACTTCGAACTCACGGCTCTGGTCGATGGCGAGGACAACCAACTCGTGCATCGCCCCCGCCTGGCGGCTTGACGATGATAGACAAGCGTGTCGACAGCGTAGCCCAGGCATTGGCTGATGTGCCTGACGGCGCGACCATCCTGGTGGGTGGCTTCGGTACGGCGGGCATTCCGGATGCCCTGATCGATGGTTTGATCGATCAGGGGGCCCGGGATCTCACCATCGTCAACAACAATGCCGGCAATGGCGACACCGGTCTGGCAGCGTTGCTCAAAACGGGGCGGGTACGCAAGATCATTTGCAGCTTTCCACGTCAGGCGGATTCTTATGTGTTCGATGAACTCTATCGCAGCGGAAAGATTGAGCTGGAACTGGTGCCGCAAGGCAACCTGGCCGAACGCTTGAGAGCGGCTGGGGCAGGTATCGGCGCGTTCTTCTGTCCTACCGGGTATGGAACAGAGCTGGCCAAGGGCAAGGAAACGCGCGAGATCAATGGCCGCGGGTACGTGCTGGAAACCCCAATACACGGCGATGTGGCGCTGATAAAGGCCGAAATCGGGGACCGGTGGGGTAACCTCAGCTACCGCAAGGCAGCACGTAATTTCGGCCCCGTGATGGCCACGGCGGCTGGCCTGACCATTGCCACGGTGCATGAAATCAAGGAGCTCGGCGACATGGACCCCGAAACTATCATTACCCCTGGTATTCACGTGCGGCGTGTGGTCTTGATACCGCGCGTGGCGACGCAGGCCGGCGGCGCCAAGGCATCCAACAGAGAGCAGCCATGAGTCACTATCCCACGCGTCGTACCAAAGACGAACTGGCCAGGCGTGTTGCCCAAGATATCCATGACGGCGCCTACGTCAATTTGGGCATAGGCATGCCTACGCTGGTTGCCAACCATCTGCCTGACGGATTAGAGGTGGTGTTGCACAGCGAGAACGGTATTCTCGGAATGGGTCCCGCTCCCCTCGAAGGCGACGAGGATTACGATCTCATCAACGCCGGCAAGCAGCCGGTCACCTTGCTGCCCGGGGGCGCTTACTTTCATCACGCCGACAGTTTCGCGATGATGCGTGGCGGCCATCTGGACATCTGCGTATTGGGCGCGTTCCAGGTTTCGGCCACAGGCGACCTGGCCAATTGGAGCACCGGTCAACCCGGCGCCATTCCCGCAGTCGGTGGCGCCATGGATTTGGCCATCGGTGCCAAGCAGACCTGGGTCATGATGGATTTGCTGACCAAACAGGGTGAAAGCAAGCTGGTGGCCGAGTGTCGCTACCCGTTGACCGGCTTGCAGTGCGTCAAAAGGGTCTACACCGATCTCGCCACCTTGGCGTGTACACCGCAGGGCCTGCAACTGGTGGATTTGGTGCCAGGATTGAGCCACCAGGAACTGGAGCGTTTGGTGGGGCTCCCCATCCTCGAAGCAACTAAGGACAATTGATGACAGACATGCGTATCTTGAAGACGCGAAACGGTGCGTTTCGCGTCGCGCTGGATGGCGCTGCCGATGCACCGGTGCTCGTGCTGAGCAATTCGCTGGGCACGACGCTGGAAATGTGGGATCGGCAGGCTCAGACCCTTTCCCAGACTTATCGGGTGCTGCGCTACGACACGCGCGGCCACGGACAGAGTGTGATCACGCCGGGACCCTACAGCTTTTCGCAGTTGGGTGATGACGTGTTGGCTATTCTCGATGCCTTGAAGATTGAACGCGCGCGCTTCTGCGGGTTGTCGATGGGCGGGCATATTGGTCTATGGTTGGCCATCCATGCCGCAGCGCGCTTTGTGGGTGTTGTGGTGTGCAACAGTGCTGCCAAGATCGGTACAGAGCAGGGCTGGCAAGAGCGTGCGACGCTCGTTCAACAGGGTGGCGTCGCCGCCATGCAGGAACTGGCCGATTCCGCCCCTGGTCGTTGGTTCACGCCCGCGTTCATCCGCGCCGAGCCGCAGGTCGTGCAGATTGCGCAACAGTGGCTCGCCCATACCTCCCCCGAAGGCTATGCAGCGAATTGCCACGCCTTGGGGTCCTCGGATCTGCGTTCGGAACTCGGGCGGATTCGCGTTCCGCTGCTGCTGCTTGCAGGCGAATCCGATCCGGTTACGACGGTGGCTGATGCGAAAGCGATGCAGCAGGCGATTATGCGGGCCAAATTGGCAACGATAGCGGCCTCGCATCTTTCGAACCTGGAGGCGCCGCAGGCTTTCGAAGCAGCGCTCTCATATTTTCTGGATGGCTTGCCTGCAGAGGCATGACATGCCGCCCGCTCTCATTCTCGACACAAACTTACTCAAAGGCTGAATTATGCTTTTTCTCGTTCACATGATCGTCAACATTCCCGCCGATATCCCCGAAGATGAGGCCAACCGCATCAAGCTGCTTGAGAAGCAGTATTCCCAGGATCTGCAGCGGCAGGGGAAATGGCCGCATATTTGGCGCGTAGTGGGCGAATATGCCAACTACAGCATATTCGACGCGGAGAGCAATGACGAGCTGCACACCTTGTTGAGCCAGTTGCCATTGTTTCCCTACATGGAAATCAAGGTTACCCCGTTGGCCAAGCACCCCTCGGCAATCTAATACATGCTCATCGGCGCGGCAGAAATTCAAAGCTTGTCGGTGGCTGAGCAACAAACCGTATTGGCGGTTCTGCCTAAGCAGCGTCGTGAGATCGCAAGACTGGCCAGGCTTGCTGACCCGGCCAAACGGTGCGACGTGCCGGTGGTGACCGTGGTCGGCAAATATAACCACGGCAAAAGTCGCTTGCTCAACGAGCTGGTGGGCGACGATGCTTTTGTTGTTGCGGATCGGCGCGAGACAATTGCGCTTGCCACTTGCCATGGCGAGGATGTGCGTTGGCTGGATGCCCCCGGTCTGGACGCCGATGTCAACAGCGCTGACGATATGCTGGCGGCACAGGCGGTGTGGCTATGCTCGGACGTGCGACTGTTCGTACATGCCGCGAAAGAAGGCGAACTGGACGAGGCTGAACGGCGGTGGCTCGCAGAGCTTTGGTGCGATGCCGGGCGTAGCCGCCGCAGGACGCTCTTCGTTATGACGCAGGTGGACCAGTTGGCCGATGAAGCGCAATTGCGGGGAATTCAAGAGGTACTGCAGACGCAACTCCAGGCGCTGGGACAGGGGGCGACGTTGGCAACGTATCCCGTTTCCGCTACACGGCACCGGCGGGGAATACAGGAGGGTAAGCGTTTACTCGTGGCAAAAAGCGGTATTCCTGAGCTAGAAGTGGCGATCGCACAGGCCGTGGCAGAGGTGCCGGCGGCACGACGCCATGAACATGGCCTGCTGCATGCCGAACTAAGGAACGAATGCGAGTCGTATGAAAAGACGGCATCTATAGCTCTGGAAGAATGCCGGACTAACCAGCGCCGGCAGCGCAAGGCCTTCCAGGAAGATCTTGCGGCAGTCCTGGACAAGGTGTGCGAGGATTTGCGGGAAATGCTGATCAGCAACGGTCCCGATCGCGCATTAGAGCCGGATTCATTTGCCACAATGTTCCAGGCAACCGCCGGCAAACGCGAGCGCGCACGGTTGCAGATTGCCTATTCTCGTGCCTGCATCGAAATCGATGGCGTACTGATCAAGCACGGTGTGTCCAGCTTGCCGCAAGCTCAGCGCGTCCAGGCGCAAAGCCTCAATAGCGTGGTGGTGGTGGTCTTGGGGATCTCGGTGAAATACCGGGACGATTTGCGCAAGATTTTTGCCGAAGAGGCTGGGAGGGCGCGTCTGCAACGCGAGTTTGGCGGCTATTTCACGCTTTCGGAGGATCAGTGCGCATTAGAGATACGGATTACACAGTTTGAAGCGGACCTCGTCGCCTGCCGCGAGGCGCTGGCAGTGCTGAGAACGTGGAAGCCTGAGTGATAAGCGAGGCCTCGCGCCATGGCCGGTGAACAGAGCTTGATCCGCGCGCTGTCTGGTTCATCTGTGCCCGCCGTCGATCTTGAGCGCATTGTGCATCGGATGTGGAACTGGCTGTCGCAACTGCAGACTATCCTGGACGAACGGATGCCAGACGCAGCCGAGTTGCGTGACGATAGTGTGCCGGCCATGCAATTGCAGGCCTTGCGGACAGTGGCGCGAGAGATTATCGACGAAGGGGCGGTGCAGTGGGACGGATTGCAGCTTGCGCAGTCGGTCGCCGAGCACTTTGATGATAAGTTGATCCTGCTGGTCTTTGGGAAGTTCAATGCCGGCAAGAGCTCATTATGCAACTTCTTGGCCGAGCGGATGACGATTCATGGCTGGCCTAGTAGGCACTTCCGGCTTGAACACGGGCGCATCGTTCATACCGGCCTGAGCTTTGCCGAAGGCGCAACCGAAACGACGGCCAGTGTGCAAGGTGTGGAGATAGGTGACCGCCTTGTCTTGCTCGATACGCCAGGCTTGCACTCGATGACCGCCGAGAACGCCGAACTGACGCTGCGCTTTACCGACTGTGCCGATGCCGTGCTGTGGTTAAGTAGTTCCACTTCGCCTGGCCAGGTGCAGGAACTCGATGAGCTTGCGCGTGAGCTGCAACGTCACAAACCTTTGTTGCCGGTGATTACACGCAGTGACGTCTTCGACGAAGACGAAATCGATGGCGAGATATGCAAAATTCTGTGTAATAAGACGGTCGAGGGTCGCGCATTACAAGAGCATGATGTCGGCGAGCGCGCACGTGCCAAGCTCACGCAACTGGGTGTGAACGCCATGCTGCTGCGGCCTGCGCTTTCGGTGTCGGTACACATGGCCCGGGACAATAGCCAGGACGATGAAACCAACATGCGGGCGGCAGGATTTGAGCGATTGTTTACAGCGCTAGAGGAACTTGCGGCGCCAGCGCTGGCGTATAAGCGACGCAAGCCTGCCGAGGTGCTGCTGCACCACCTGCAAGAGCATGTGCAATCCCCACTTGAACTGCGACTGTCGGTCGAGCTGGCGACGCTGCAGGCCATGTTGCAGGCGGAACGTGATCGCTTGCTTGGCTGCCCAACCGATCTGGCTAAAGCCGTTTGGCGTAGCGTCATGCCCCTATTGCCCGGCTGGATCGACGCTCAAACGCGTAACGAACAGCAGGGCCCCCCCAGACGTGACAGGGTTCAGGCAGTGTGCGCCCAGCTGTCACAGGCGTTGGAGGCAGCCCTACAAGCCGAGTTGGCGAAACAACTGGCGTCTTGGCAACCTATGTTGATTTTGCGGCCGCAGGGACTGGAAAGCCATACGGACAAGGGATTGTATAGTGCATATAACCTGGAAGAGGCCGATTGGGCTGAGAAACTATATCTTCGTCTTAACGAGATCGTGCAACAGTACTTGAACGAGTCCGAGCTTAGGAGCTTGGTTGACCCCTGTTGCGCAGCCGTGGATCGTTTGCTGAATACATGTATGCATTTGCGGACCAAGCTACAAATGCAGGCCCAAGAACTGGCGGAGCAGGCCAAGGCCTTACAACAACCGGCGCCGGGAGATGGAACTGATCTCGTGCGTTGCCTTGGCTACGTTTCCGACCCGGCAACTCGCTAATTGACGAGCTAGCATTTTTTGCCGCTGCTTGCGAGTCCTGCGGACTTTTCCTGATGGCGAGCTGGAGCGGGGCGTGAAGGATGGTAGCGGTCGAGGATATGGCCATCGGCGGGAGGGTCCTTTAGGAAAGCCAGGGATACGGCCTCAACGATGTCCGTCCATACGCCGGCCTCACTCAGTATTGGCATTTGTTTGGCCAGCACATTGCTTAATTCACCGTTGTTTTGCTCAATGGATCGAAGAATACGATCTGCCTGTTGGTCAGGCATTTCGACGACATCTTTGAGCGCTTGGCGAGCGCGCCCGTGGTTGCGCAGATAGCGTGATTGCTCGCGCATCTGTTCCGTCAGAGTACGCTTGACGATGTTGGACAGGTAGACGACATGCGGACCTAAATCAAGATAGCGCCACACAGGGCGAAGCTGTTCATTGCCATTGAACTCGATGTTGGAAACGA
>CAZONP010000051.1:0-12125 GCA_964581155.1 uncultured Candidimonas sp.
ATCGGCGGCGGTGCCGTCTTCGATGTAGCCTATCAGGCTATTGTCCATGGGGGTCGTGTTCCCCAGGCGTCGTCCCGGTACTGAATGCCCTGGTATAAGGTGTCCCGCCCATAACTTGGCTGCCCGCGCTCGCGAAAAAACGTTTTCCTTGGTTAACGGCATGACGATTCTCCTTAGGAGCGATAGGTGTTCAACAGTGCGGAAAAGCGCTGGGCATCCGTCTCGGACAACGGTAATAGCGGTTGGCGTACCGTGCCGACATCGACACCATGCCGCCGGCATCCCAGCTTGGCCTTCTGGTTGTAGTCACCCGACTCCATTGCCTGAATGACAGGAAACATGCCGGTCATCAGGGACTTGACGTCGTCCCACCTGCCATCGAGAGCCGCCGTGATCATGGCCGCCTGTTCGCCGGGAAAGACATTGGCACCACCACTGATCCAGCTACGCGCGCCCCAGAAAAGGAAGTCGGCGGCCTGGTCGTCGCTGCCGCAAATGACGTCGAAGTCGGGAAGCTTCAGTTTCATCAGGGCCAATGCGCGGCTGAAGTTGCCGCTGCTTTCTTTTATGCCGACGATGTTGGGGATTTTGCTTAGCTCAGCGACAGACTCAATACTGATTTCCACACCGACTCGCACAGGGAAGTTGTACATAATGAGGGGCAAATCGGTAGATTCAGCAACGCTGCGGAAGTGCGCCACGATTTCGACCTGGCCCGGCAGGCTGTATGGCGGTACAGCCAGCATCAGCCCCTCGTAGCCCAATTCCGCCGCCTGTTGCGCGCGTTCGATGGCTCCCTGCGTGGATAGGCTATTTATGCCGGCGATGAGCGACAATTTTCCTTGGCCGGCCTTGACCACACATTCCAGGACTTGCCTGCGTTCGTTTTCATTCAGGGCATAGTATTCCCCGGTGGTACCGCAGGCGACAATACCCGCAACACCTTTATCAATAAACAGCCCCACCAATTCTTCCAGGGCACGAATATTGACTTGATTAGCCGTATCGAAGGGGGTGACGATTGGAACCAGCACTCCTTGAATATTCATCATATGCTCCTTGTAAGCGGTTGAACCGGCATTTCCTGCTATTCGATGACTTTGCGGGTGAATGAATCCAGGTAATCCATCAGTGCATCCGCCCCGCCGACCGCGCGCTCGATTTCGCCATCGGCAATGCCCTGGGCCAACAAGACATGGCAGGCGGAACCCTGCTCCAGGTCCCCGTCATATTGGTAGGCGTACCAGAACCGCCGGCACTGAACGATCATGGGCAATACCGCCTGGACTGCGAACGGATTTCGGCACGCATCGTGATTGACATGATCGAGCGCCTGGTCCGCATTCATGTAGCCCTCGTAGTCGCCCTTCCTGGCCGCCGACGCCATGTCGTGCGCATGCGCCAGAATATTCCTGCGCTGCACCGGCGTTGCATGGCGGGCCGAGCCCGCGGCGATCAGCCGTTCAAGCACCCGGCGCGTCTCGATCAGGACCAAGTGCTCGGCAACGCGGATTTCGCTGACGCGCAGGCCCCGCCGGGGCTGTTGCTCGATCAGGCCACCCGCGATAAGGCGCATGAGGGCTTCACGTATCGGCGTCCGTCCCAAGCCCGTAAGTTCCACCAGGTCGTTCTCGACGATGGCCTCTCCAGGCCGCAGTTTCATGGTTGCTACCAAAGCTTCAATAGCGTCGTAAGCCATTTCGGTGGCACGCGCTTTTGCCGGTCTGATGTTCGCCAACGCCGGTTGGTTTCCCAAATTGGCGGCAATAGTAGTTTCCTGTGGCATTTGAAATTCGACCTTCTTGAATAGTGCGTTAAAAGCCTACGATCTTGGTTGGCAGCCAAGTCGCCACGGACGGAAAGGCCGCGACGATCAGGAGCGTGAACAGCTGGATAAGAATAAACGGAACCACGCCCACGCAAATCTGCCCATACCTCATGTCCGGCGGCGCGATTGACAGCAAATAAAAGATCGACGACGCCATAGGGGGCGTAAGGTAGCTGGATTGAATGACGATAATGACCAGCGTACCAAACCATATGGGGTCGATGCCCGCACTGGTGAGAAATGGCAAGAAGAGCGGCACACAAATAAGAACATTTGCCGTCCAGTCCAGTACAAAGCCGAGCAGGAAAACAATGACCAGGAAGAACACCATGGTCTGCGCGACATCCATCCCCATGCCGGTTGTGGCCGCCTGTATAAGGCGCGACCCACCGTTTGCCGCGAAAATCCCGGTAAACATGATGCCGCCGGCAACAATAAGCAGGATCATCGCCGAAATACGTACTGTTATTGCCAGCGACTGGCGCAACATCGGGATACTGAACTGACCGTAGGCAATGCATAAAACCAGGGCGCCGGCGGCCCCCACAGCGGCCGCTTCCGTAGGCGATGCAATACCGGCCATAAGCGAACCAAGGACGGTAAAGATCAGCAGCATGGTGGGCAGCAGGCCCTGCGCGGTAATTTTCAGCTTTTCGACGATGGGCAGGCGCATGTCTTCGTCATCCGCTGGCGGGCCATAGTCGCGCCGTATCAGGCATATGCTGACGATGTACACCACGAAAAGGCTGGTCATGATAAGACCGGGAAACAGCAAGGCGGCGAACAACTCGCCAACGGACACCTGCGCCAACGATGCATAAACCACCGCGACAACGGATGGCGGAATCATGGTCCCCAAGGATCCCCCCGCGCAGATCGTGCCGGCAATAAGCGAATTGTTATAACGAAACCGCTGCATGGCGGGAATGGCCATCATCCCCACCATGACCTCGACCGCGCCCACCACCCCGGCAGCGGCCGCGAAGGTGGCTCCCATGGCGATGGTGGCCACCGCCAAACCGCCGGGCAGGCGGCCCAGCCACAACTGCATGGTCCGGAACAGCCGGGCGGCGATGCCGGAACGCTCCAGGAGTGCACCCATAAGGACAAACATGGGGATCGCCGAGAGAACATAGTTGGTGGCGGCCGTATACAGGCCACCATACAACTGCTCGAATATATTCGGCCCGAAGGCGAACCAGCCGGCGACCACCGCCGGAATAATCAACGAAAACGAAACTGGCACACCCAGGAAGATCAGCAGGAACAGGCCGGGAAACATGAGCGCGGCGATTGTGGTGTTCATGCCCGCTCCCGAACCGCATGCGAGCCCCTGCCTTTGAACGCACGTATTCCTTCCGCAATGAGTTGCAGGGTCAGCGCCACCAGGCCTACGGCTATTGTCAGGTAGAACGGCCACATGTGCGGCGCCCACGGGCTGACCATTTCGACTTCGCGCGTCAGCCATGCATGACCCGTGCGCCTTAGCGCGATCCAGGACAGCATGGCAAAGAATGGTGCCAGGACCACAAGATAGGTGACGCCTTCGACTGCGTCCGCCACCTTGGGCGGCAGCTTCCTGCGTAAAACATCGATGCGAATGTGGGCGTCTTCGCGCAGCGCCCATGCCACGCCCAGCATGAAGAGCGCGCCGCTGCACATGTAGGCAATGTCGAACGACCACACGGTGGGCGCGTTGAAAGCGTAACGCGCCACCACCTCGTACACCATGGCCGCGACAAGTATCAATACGGCAATATCCGCAAGTCGGGACGCTGCCCAAGATATGCCGTCTATGAACTTCAGCACGCGCGTGAGCATTCGGTCAATCCCGTATCAGATAGCCGCTTTCGTTCCTCCAGCGCGTATGGTACGCGTCGTAATCGACCAGGACGTCGGCCATTGTTGCATTGCCTTTGGCCTTTTGCGCTTCAGCGGTCTTGTGCGCCCAGTCGCGTCCGGCGTTGGCCAGCTCGGATATGAAGTCGGGGCTGAGAGTGATGATCTCATTACGGCCTTTGCGGTACTGTTCCATGGCTTTCATGTCCATGTCGTAGAACGCGTTCAGGCTTTCGTGAGTCGTAAGCGCAGCGGCCGCTTCGACCAACGGCTTCAGATCCGCTGGCAACTTATCCCAGGTTTCCTGTTTGACGACGACCTCCCACAAAAAAGTGGGCTGGTGCACGCCCGGTACGACGATATACCGGGCCGCCTGGTGAAAGCCCTCTGGCAAATTGCCCGACGGCGGTGCCCATTCGACCGCGTCCACGCCCTTGCGCTGTAACAGGGTATAGATTTCGCCGGGCGGCACGACAGTGGGAACGGCACCGAAGTAATCCCTCATGACTTCAGCCCAAGCGCCTGACGTCCGATACTTCAGACCTTTCAGGTCTTGCGCGTTACGTATAGGCTTATTCGAATGCGCCATGATCTCGCTTGAACCTATGCCGACGATGAGCGTTTTCAGGCCCTGCTTCGCCCGCAAGTCCTCAAGCCGCTTTTTACCGCCGCCTTCATAAATCCATGCCTTATAAGCGTCCGGCCCCATGCCGCCGGGAAAGCCGGCGAAGATGGCATTGACAGGATCCTGATTAACGAGATAGCTGGGGGTGGAATGCCCCCCTTCCACCACACCATTCTGCACCGCTTCATAGACTTTCAGCGCGGGAACGATCACGCCCGCGCCGAAGGGCTGGATTTCAACACGGTCGGACGTTAGCGTTTTTGTGTGACCCGCAAAACGTTCCAGGAAATTCTTGTAGAACGGCGAACCTTCCGGCACGGACGTGGGAACACGCCAGGTGACATCAGCCGCGATGGTTGGCGCGGCTGCGCAAGACAAGACAAGTGCTGCGGCAAAAGTACGAACAATTTTATGCATTTCATCCTCGCTGGCGTAAACGGTTAAGAACGATTTCGGAAACAAAACACGGACAGCGACAATCACAGCCCATCATCGGCGCGTCGCCGTTTTAGAAAAACATGCATGACTACCGTCAGCGACACCGTCACCAGTATCAACACGAAGGAGACGGCGGCCCCCATGGGCCAGTTGTTCTTGGACAGGACCTCATCGGCCACGACCGGCGCCATCATCTTGAAGCTCGGCCCGCCCAGCAGGACTGGGGTTGCATAGGCATTCATCGCCAGAATGAGCGACAGCACTGCTGCTGCGGCAATCCCCGGCATCGCCAACGGCATCGTGACAAGACGCCAGGTTGCGAACGGGTTTGCACCCAAGCTTAGCGATGCTTCTTCGATAGACGGGTTAATGCCTTCCAGCACGCTTTGCAACGTAAGCACCACAAACGGCAAATTGACCGCCACGATGCCGATGAAAACGGCCGTCGTGCTGTACATGATCTCGAACGATCCATCGCCCCACCCGACCACCCGCAACATGGAATCCAACAAGCCCTTTTGCCCGAACGCGACCATCCACCCCGCCGCTCTGACGGCATTGCCAACGAATAAAGGCATGATCACGGCCAGAATTAACAGACTCTTGTAACGGGAGCGGCTGCGCGCAAGGTATTGCGCCACCGGAAATCCAAGAATCAGGCATGCAATCGTGACGCCGCCGGCCATCATGACGGTGGTCAGCAGCACATTGCGGTAATAGGGATCCGCAATGACCTGCACATAGTTGGCGGCGGTAAACGCCTCGACCATGAACTGCCCAGGGACAAAGGCATTGAAGCTGTAGCGCATCAACAGGCCAAGCGGCACCAGAAGAAACAACATCACCAGCACCAGCGAAGGCGTCAACATGGCGGATGCCGTCAAAGGTTTCGTCATACGAATTTCCTGCATGATGGAAAAAAACCGCCGAGATCAGGCTTTGAACACCTTGTTCCACCAGTCCTGCAACTGCGTATCATTTTTGAGCAGGTACTCGTTGTCCTGCATCATGACCTTGTCCAGTTGAGACTGCGGTATCGACACGCGTTCCGCCAATTCCGCCGGCAGTCTATTCGTCGTGGACGGCGGCTGGTATCCCATATTCTTGGCAAAATCCAGCTGTGCCTGCGGTTGCAGCGACGCGTTCAAAAAGGCATAGGCCGCATCCGGATTCCGTGCATTCCTGGGAATGGAAAACTCCGACACATAAATACCCACGCCCTCTTTCGGATACGCGATTTTTACCGGTATGCCATTGCTTTGCCACTGACGCGCGCGCGCCTGCCACATGATGCATATGGCGCATTCCCCGCTGCTCAGCGCCTGCGCCATGGCCTCGTTGGTGGGGTAGATACGTACCCCCGTCTTCTTGAGCTCCAGCAGTTTTTCCTTGCCCGGCTCGTAGTTGCTAAGCGAGCCGCCATTGATCAACGCTGCGGATTCGATGGTTGTCTGGTACTGGATGTCGATTATGCCGACCTTGCCGGCGTAATCGGGATTCCATAAATCGTTGTACGAGGTGGGCTCGGTTTTGATGATTTCGGGGTTGTAAAGAATGACGCGCCCCGTATAGATATGCGGAACCGAATATGGCGTGCGCAGGAAGTCCGGTATGTCGGCATAACCGGGAATCCGCGACAGGTCCAGTTCCTGCAGGGTGTCGTTCTTCCACATTTCGTAGCCGCCCGAACCGGTCAAAGCGGCAATATCCATGGTGCCGCGCGGCAGTCGACGTTCGGCCATAAGCTTGATCTTGCGCGGCGCGTCGTTACCGGTATCGAAGACCGTCTTTATTCCCTGGGGATCCAGAAACGGCGTCGCAATGTAATTGCGCAGGAATTTTTCGTAGTCGCCTCCCCAAGTCCCGACCACCAGTTGTCCCCCTGGTTTATCGGCGGCCCGCACGTTGCCAAGTCCAACAACCGAAGCCGCCCCCATCAAGATATTGAATTGCCGCCGTGAAATTTTCGTTGCCATGGTGTGTCTCCCGATGTACAGGTTTAACTGCCCAATCAAACAATCACTTCAACCAATAACTGTAATAGCCGACGCGGGTATCCTGACCTGTACCGCCGCGTCGGGCTGGATACCGGCGTCATCGACCCACACGCTGTCGGCGCGCACGGTGATCACGTCCCCTGCCGGTACCCGAACCCGGATATCCACCGTGGGGCCAAGATACGTCAATTCCGTGACCTGGCCATGCAAGCCATGAACCGGCGCTCCTGCAGGCATGGCGGCAAGCGTGATGGCCTCGGGCCGCACCAGCACATGATGACGACCCTGTGGCAAGCCGTGACACTCCAGGGACAACCCGGATTCTGTGCGCAAAACGGATCCATCATCGTGCACAATGCCTTCGAAAAAATTCGAACTCCCAATGAAATCCGCAACAAAGGCGTTCGTCGGCGAGCGGTAGACATCGCGGGGCGTGCCGACTTGCTGGATGGCGCCCTGGTCCATCACGACCAGGCGATCACCGATCGCCATGGCTTCTTCCTGGTCATGAGTCACCAGAATCGTGGTGATGCCTAACGACTTCTGCAATTGACGTATCTGGCGCCGCACGTCGAGACGAAGTTTGGCGTCCAGATTGGACAAGGGTTCATCCAGCAGAAGCACATCGGGTTCGATGGCCAAGGCGCGAGCGATCGCGACGCGCTGCTGCTGCCCGCCGGAGAGTTGGCGCGCATACCGCTTGGCAAGATGCTCGAGCTGCACCAAGTGCAGGACTTCGCCGACCTTTTCCTCCATCTGCCTGCGCGTCCGCTTGCGCCTGCGCAACCCAAATGCCACGTTCTCGAACACATCGAGATGCGGAAACAGCGCGTAATTCTGGAATACCACGCCCACATTACGCTGATACACCGGCACATTGGTCACGTCGCGGTCAGCGATTGTTATACGGCCTTGCGTGGCGTCGATGAAGCCGGCGATCACCCGCAAGGTCGTGGTCTTTCCGCACCCCGACGGACCCAGCAGCACCAGGAATTCGCCGTCGTGAATGTCGAGCGAGCAAGGCTGCAAGGCAGCAAAGCCGTCGAAGACTTTGCTGACTTCCCGGAGTTGCACGCTTGCCATTACCGAACCACCCGGGTCAGCGACACGAAACGATCCGTGATCAACAGCCCGCCGCCCACCACAACTATTTGCAGTACAGACACAGCGGCAATGGTGGGATCGATCTTCCATTGCAGGTATTGCAGGATGGCAATAGGCAGTGTGGTGTCGCCCGGCGCCACAAGAAACAGCGACAGCTCCAGATTGCCGAAACTGATCACAAAGCTGAACAAGGCGGCGGCAACTATGCCCGACCAAATCATGGGCAGAGTCACCTTGAACAGGGTGACCAGCGGGGTGGCCCCCAGACTCAGCGCCGCCTCTTGTATCGATACGTCCAGCCCAACAAGATTGGCCGTGATCAGACGTACGCACCAGGGAATGGTAATCAACACATGCGCAATCCCCAACCCCCAGACTGAACCTACCAGAGGCAATCCACTATAGATTTCGATCTCGATAAAGGTCACGTACAATCCGGCCCCAATGACGATGGATGGGACCGTCAAGGGGGCGGTCAATAAGTTCAGTATGGCGCTGCGCCCGGGGAAGCGCGCACGAACAAGCACCAGAGAGGCCGGAATCGACACCAGCAACCCCATGGCCGCGCCCAACAACGCCACCTGGAGGCTAAGCAGAAATCCATTCAGGAACTGCGGCTGCTCAAAAATACTGAAGTACCACTGCACGCTGTACCCGCTGGGCGGCACCACCAGCAGCGCATCGGAAAAGAAGCTAAGCCAGATGACCAGCACGATAGGCAAGGACATGAAGGCAAAGCCCGCGAACACGACCAGCCTCATGAACACTGTGGACAATTGCCGGATAACGACGTCTGGCGTGATCATGACATTGCCATCGCTCAAGAGGCCAAGGTGTTTTTAACCACGGCGCCTGCCTTCATGATCAAAGGGATGTGCGCGCCCTGATCTTGAAAAAGCTGAAGGTCGTCGAGGGGATTGCCATCGATCACCAGCAAGTCGGCATGGGCGCCCGGTATCAATTCGCCCAGCATCCCTTCCTGTCGGACGATGCGCGCGTTTGTTATGGTTGCCGAACGTATGATTTCCGCCGGCGACATGACGTCGCTGCGGATCAGGAATTCGCGACAATGATCGTCCTGCAATTGCCCAAGCAAATCACTGCCAAATCCTATTTCAACTCCGGCATTGCGGCTGATTTCAATGGATCGCAGACCGCCTTCCAGCACCTTCAGGTTCTTCGCCAGGCTGTAGTCCGACATGCCGAATTCCTTGGCGCGTCGCCGCATGGCATCGTACGCAACCAGAGTGGGGACTAGAAAGGCGCCCTTCTCGGCCATCAACCGAGCCGCTTCTTCGTCGATCAGATTGCCATGCTCTATGGTGCGAACGCCGCCGGTTACGGCGCGTTTTATCGCTTGCGCCGAATAGGCGTGGGCAGCGACATATTTGCCCCATCGCTCGGCCTCCTCGCATGCCGCTTCGATTTCATCCATTCTGTACTGCACGCTTTCCAGCGGGTCGCTTTGTGAAGCAACACCACCAGAGGACATGATTTTGATATGGTCGGCGCCTTTGCGCAGTTCGTCGCGTACGGCTTTGATGACTTCAGGTACCCCGTCGGCAACACGGGCGGTGAACGACAAGCCCGAGCAACATGCGCACTCCATGCGGCTTTGTGTCGCGCGACGGAAGTCACCGTGCCCCCCGGTCTGGCTGATGGGTGCACCGGATACGAATAGCCTTGGGCCCAACATAAGCCCCAAGGCAACGGCATCGCGAATGCCGTAGTCGGCCCCTCCGGTGTCGCGCACTGTGGTGAATCCCCGCATCAGCATATTGCGCATCAATACACCGGCACGCGCCGTCAGCATGGTAAGCGGCACGCCGTCCAGATTGGCAATATTGACTTCGCTAAGAAAAATATGAATATGACAGTCGATCAAACCAGGCATGACAACTTTTCCGCGCAGGGGTATGGTCGTTGCGGCGGACGATGACAACGGCGTATCGGATACCTCTCGTATCCGGCCGTCCTCGATGAAGATGTCGATATTCTCGCGCAGCTCGCCCTTGCGTGGATCCAGCAAGCTCCCGCCCTTGAAAAGAAACGCCATGAGATTTCCTTTAAAGATCAACCGGTTTGCGTCAGGAAATAATATCTGCCGATGCCGGGGCGCTGATACACGGCAATTGCCCTACTTCAATTCAAGGTAAATATATTTATAATATATGCCACTAATTGGGTGGGCGGACACATGAAAATCGCTGTCATTGGGGCGGGAATTGTTGGTGTCGCCATCGCCCATGCCCTACTGGATGCAGGCCATGAGGTGCTCTTGGTCGATCAAGACGGGCCCGGCGCGGGAGCCTCGCGTGGCAACGCCGGCTGGATCACGCACACCGATATATTGCCTTTGGCCACCTGGCGAACGGTGCTGCAGGCTCCACGTTATCTGCTTGATCCTCTAGGACCATTGGCCATACGGCCGGCTTACCTTATGCACCTGGCACCATGGCTGCTGCGCTTCGTGGCCAGCGGTCGCGCATCAGCGGTCGAGCGCGGCATCAAGGCCATTGCGGCAATTCAGCTATTGTCCATGCCCGCGTGGTCCGCGCTCACTGAGCAGTTGGGGCTGGAGGAATTCATTCAGGCGCATGGGACGCTGACCATTTTCGATAGTATCAAGGCAAGCCAACGCGCGGCGCGCACTACCGCCAGACAGCGTGAATTCGGCATCACGGTCGAATCCCTGTCGGGTGAAGAGCTGCATGAACTGGAGCGGGGCTTATCTGCGAAGGCATGCGCCGCGCTTTATTTTCCACAAGCCGCGCACGTGTCCGATCCTTTGGCCTTTACCGAGGCACTGTATGCGAAGGCGCTGGAACGCGGGGCGCATGTCCGCACTGCGCAGGTCAACGCCATCACCAGGGCGAACGGTTTAAGTCTGACGCTGGAGGGGCAAGCCACGCTGCCGGCCGATAAAGTCATTGTGGCGGCCGGCGCCTGGTCAAAAGCACTGGCTGCCAGCATGGGCGATGACATACCGCTGGACACCGAGCGCGGCTATAACATTCATTTCAGCAATACACGAGGCATACTGGGACGCCCAGCCTTGTTCGACGGCTACGGCTTCGTTGCGTCCCCCTTGCAAACCGGAACTCGGGTGGGCGGCGGCGTAGAGTTTGCCGGCCTGTCGGCACCTCCCAACCACCTTCGCACAATGGCCCTTCACCAGCAGGCTCAACGATTCCTTCCTGACTTGCCATCATTCGAACGTGGCGCAACATGGATGGGCTTGCGCCCATCGTTGCCCGATTCGCTTCCCGTCATAGGGCAGTCCCCCGTCAGCAACGATGTAATCTATGCATTTGGACACGGCCATCATGGTTTGACGCAGGCCGCCGCCACAGCCAAGTTAGTTGGCGATCTGATCGCAGGCCGAACGCCGCACCTTGACCTTCACCCCTATCGCCCAGGCAGATTCTGAATGACAACGCACACGTTTTTCTGCATTGATGGCCATACTTGCGGCAATCCTGTTCGGCTCGTGGCCGGGGGCGCTCCGCCATTGCAGGGTGCCAATATGGTTGAACGCCGCGAGCATTTCCTGGGCGAGTACGACTGGATACGCACAGGGCTTATGTTCGAGCCGCGCGGCCACGACATGATGTCCGGCGCCATTCTGTATCCCCCCACCCGGCCGGACTGCGACATAGCCTTTCTTTTTATTGAAACCTCCGGATGCCTTGCCATGTGCGGGCACGGCACCATAGGCACGGTCACCATGGCCGTCGAGCGCGGACTGGTCACGCCACGCGAACCCGGCTTGCTGCGTATCGACACGCCCGCCGGCCTGGTGGAGGCCAGATACCAGATGAATGGACCTTACGTCGACAGCGTGCGCATTACCAACGTACCTTCGTTTCTTTACGCCAGCGGACTGGAAGCTGATATTCCCGGCCTGGGACGCCTGACGGTGGACGTTGCTTACGGCGGCAACTTTTATGCAATTGTCGACCCTCAGTCCAGTTTTCCCGGCCTGGACGCCTGGCAACCGTCGGACGTCCTTATGTGGAGCCCGCGTGTGCGCAAAGCATTTTCAGACAAGTATGCCTTTGTGCATCCGGAGGACCCGAAGATCCACGGGCTATCGCATGTCCAGTGGACAGGACCGGCGCACCACGCCGATGCGCATGCCCGTAATGCGGTCTTCTATGGCGACAAGGCCATCGACCGATCGCCCTGCGGCACCGGCACATCGGCCCGTATGGCTCAATGGGCGGCTCAGGGCAAGCTAAACGTCGGCGACGACTTTGTTCACGAGAGTATCATTGGCACGCTCTTTCGCGGC
>CAZONP010000052.1:0-1654 GCA_964581155.1 uncultured Candidimonas sp.
CCTCGTTGCTACGCTTAGCCTGGAACACTACCCTCATGAAACGAATTTTTCTCTTCCTGCTCACGAACATTGCCGTGCTGGTTGTGCTCAGCGCCACCATGAGCGTACTTGGGGTAGGCCGCTACCTGACCGCCAACGGACTGGACTTGACTCAGCTCCTTATTTTCTCGGCCCTGATCGGGTTCACCGGCTCGATCGTTTCGCTGCTGATCAGCAAATGGATGGCCAAGAAAAGCACTGGCGCTCGCGTCATCGACCCTCAGTCCCCCGCCAATCCCCGTGAAGCATGGCTGCTCGATACCGTTCACCAGTTGGCGGATCGTGCGGGCATTGGCCGGCCCGAGGTCGCCATCTATGACGGCGCACCCAATGCATTCGCCACCGGCGCATTCAGGAATAATGCGCTGGTTGCCGTGTCCACTGGGTTGCTTGAAAGCATGACCGAGGAAGAGGTAGCTGCTGTACTCGGACACGAGATCGCACACGTCGCCAACGGCGACATGATCACCCTCACGCTCATACAGGGCGTGGTCAACACCTTCGTCATCTTCATGGCGCGCGTGGTGGGCTATTTTGTGGACAAGGTAGTCTTCAAGAACGAGCGCGACGTGGGCTTCGGCTATTACATCACCGTCATCGTGGCGGAAATTGCCTTTGGCATTCTGGCGTCGCTCATCGTGGCCTGGTTCTCGCGCCAGCGCGAATATCGGGCGGACGCCGGTTCGGCAAGCCTGCTGGGCTCGCGCGAACCCATGATCCGCGCCCTGGCGCGACTGGGGGGGGTAGAACCGGGCGAACTGCCCAAGGCCTTCCAGAACTTCGGCATCTCCGGGGGTGGTGCTGTCAGCGCCATGTTCGCTTCGCATCCACCCATCGAGGCACGCATACATGCCTTGCAGATGGCTCAACAGGTCTAACACAGGCAGCTGTTCTATCATGCGGGCATGACTGAACTGTTCCTGCTGCTGGATTTTGGTGGTTACATTGCCCTGCTGCTGTGGGGCGTGCATATGGTGCAAAGCGGCGTCCAACGTGCGTTCGGCGCAACGCTGGGCGTGTGGATGGGGCGTGCTCTGGGCACGCGTCTTCGCGCTTTCTTTACCGGACTTGCCATTACGGCGGCCGTCCAGAGCAGCACCGCCACCGGCCTGATGATCACAAGCTTTACCGCAGGCGGCCTGGTTTCGCTGGCTCCGGCCTTGGCGGCCATGCTGGGCGCCAACGTTGGCACGACCATCATCGTGCAATTCCTGTCGTTCAATCTTACAGCGCTCGCGCCCGCATTCATCCTGATAGGCGTCTGGCTATTCCGGCGTCATCAACCCAGCCGACGGCGCGACATGGGCCGCGTATTCATAGGGCTGGGCTTGCTATTAATGGCCTTGCGCCAGTTGGTCACGCTGTTCGGGCCACTGCAAGACGCCTACCTGCTCAAGGTTGTGCTCGATACCCTGGCAGAGCAATCCGTCATTGCTCTGCTGCTCGCCGCCGCACTGGCATGGGCCTCGCATTCCAGCGTTGCGGTCGTTGTGTTGATCATGTCGCTGGCCAGCAATGGACTCGTAAGCGCGCCGTTGGCCTACGCGCTAGTGCTTGGCGCCAACCTGGGAACATCGCTGAACCCCGTTTTTGAAGGGGCACAAGACAAGAATCC
>CAZONP010000052.1:1754-11855 GCA_964581155.1 uncultured Candidimonas sp.
TCTGCCCATGAGGTTCCCGCCATTGCGCTGGGAAATGCCGCGCGCGAGGCCTTGCGCCTGGCGGACATGCTGCAGACACTGCTGGGAATGACCCGCGCAGCGTTCCTGCACGACAACCGCCACCGTATCGGCCAGGCCAGATACATCAATAATGCGATCAACCGGCTCGAGGGGCTCATCACCACCTATCTTGCCACGCTCGACCGGGAAGCCATGAACAAAGACGATCACCGGCGCCTGACCGAGATTCTGGCTTTCTCGGCGAATATTGCCCATGCCGCCAGCCTGACGAACCATGGGCTGCTGGCGCATGCCGCAAGCCTGTACAAAAAAGGATGGGCGTTCAACGACCAGCAACGCAACGAGCTTACGCAACTGCTCGACAGACTGATCCGCAACCAGCGACAAACCGCTGCGCTGTTTGTCGCCGAGGACTTGAGAAGCGCCCGCTATCTGGCTTACGAAAAAGATCATTTTCGTGAACTGGAGGCGAATGCCGCCGAACAACATTTGCTGAACATCAAGTCGGGCAATGTGAAATACGCGGAAGTGGGGTCGTTCTATCTGGACATTCTTCGCGATTTAAAAACCGTGAATTCCTACTTGGTGGAAGCCGCCGCCTACCCGGTCCTGAGCAAACACAATGAATTACTGCCCAATCGGCTGCGCGACAATGGCGGCGCCCCGGAATAGCGCCACCCGCCACAACGCTAGTGGGCTTGCTCCCAGTTCGGGCCTATACCGACCTCGGCCAGCAATGGCACGTTCAGCGTCGCCACGCGGCACATCAGGTCGGGCAGATGCTGCGCTACGAGCTCGACTTCCGCAGCAGGAACGTCGAGCACGAGCTCATCGTGCACCTGCATGACCATTAAAGCCTGAAGCTGCTCCGCCTCGAGCCATTCCTGTACCGCCACCATGGCCAGCTTGATAAGATCGGCCGCCGTGCCCTGCACCGGGGCATTGATGGCGGCGCGTTCGGCGGCGGCCAGGCGCGGCCCTTTGGCGCCGCGTATTTCGGGTAGCCAGAGGCGGCGACCGAACACCGTCTCGACGTAGCCCATTTCACGGGCCATTCGACGTGTCTGTTCCATGTAGGCGGCCACGCCGGGATAACGGGTGAAATAACGGCTAATGTACGCCTTGGCAGCGTCGCGTGTAATGCCCAGGCTGGATGCCAGGCCGAACTCGCCCATGCCGTAGATCAGACCGAAGTTGATCGCCTTGGCGGCCCTGCGCTGCTCGGCCGTCACGTCGGGCAGGGCAACGCCGAAGACCTCGGAAGCAGTTGCCCGGTGAATGTCTTCACCCTCTTCAAAAGCGCGGCGCAGGTTGGTGTCGTCGGACATGTGCGCCATGATGCGCAGCTCAATCTGGGAATAGTCGGCCGACACGATTTTCCCTTGATTGGCGATGAACGCCGCACGCACCCGCCGCCCCTCGGACGTGCGAACGGGAATATTCTGAAGATTCGGGTCGGACGACGCGAGCCGCCCTGTGATTACCGCCGCCTGGGCATAACGCGTATGCACGCGCCCGGTGGTAGCGTTGATCATTTTAGGAAGCTTGTCAGTGTACGTGGACTTCAGCTTGGCAAGTCCGCGATACTCGAGCAGCAGTTCGGGCAGGGGGTAATCCTGCGCCAGCTTGCTTAACACGTCTTCATCGGTGGACGGCGCGCCGCTGGCCGTCTTGCGAATGATCGGCAAGTGCATCTGTTGGAAGAGTATTTCACCCAACTGTTTGGGCGAGTTCAGATTGAACGGCTGACCAGCGAGCTCGTAGGCCTTCTTCTCGAGCGTCAACAACTGTTGTCCGATTTCGTGGCTTTGCATTGCCAGCACATGAGCGTCGATGCCTACGCCATTGCGCTCGATGACGGTAAGCACCCGCGACGCCTTGACTTCAAGGGCGTAGATGTAGTCCAGGCCGGGGTCGGCGGCTACCTGCGGCCGCAGGACTCGATGCAGCTGCAACGTAAAGTCTGCGTCCTCGCATGCATAATGCGACGCCGTGTCGACCTCGACTTCGTCGAAACAGATCTGGCGCGCGCCTTTGCCGCAGAGGTCTTCAAACGTGGTGCCGGTGCGGCCCAACCAGCGCTCGCCCAATTCCTGCAAATTGACCCGCTTATGGGACTCAAGCACATAGGCTTGCAACATTGTGTCTTCAGTTACGCCTGCAAGACGTACGCCTTCATTTGCGAAGACATGTGTGTCGTACTTGGCATTGTGTAACAGTTTGGGTGCCGCCGCGTCTTCAAGCCACGGCCGCAGGCGGTCAAGCACCTGCTCCCGAGGCAATTGCACAATGTGATCCGTTCCCCGGTGCCCGACCGGTATGTAACATGCCACCCCCGGCTCGATCGACACGGACAAGCCTACCAGTCTTGCCAGCATGGGGTCCAGCGAGGTCGTTTCCGTATCCAGGGCAACGAGATCGGCCCCTTGCATACGTGAAAGCCAACGATCAAAGTCGGCCCATTCGAGTATGGTCTGGTAATCGGTGCTGGTCGGTGCGGCCGGCTGTTCCGGTACCTGTTGCGCCTGGCGGCTGTCCTGCAACGGAATCCGTTGCTGCTCGCCGCTGAGCTCGCGCAGCCATGTGCGAAAGCCGTACTGGTCGTAGAGCTCGATGAGGGAAGGCGTATCGGGGCTGCGGGGAACCAGGCCAGTCAGGCCAAGCGCCAATGTGGGAATATCGCAATCGGTCTTTACGGTGACCAGTTCGCGGGTCATGGTAAAGTTGGATATTGAATCCCGCAAGTTTTGTCCCGCCACGCCCTTGATTTCATGAGCATTTGCCACAAGCGCGTCCAGCGTCTTGTATTCGGCCAGCCATTTGGCGGCCGTCTTGGGGCCGACCTTGGGCACGCCGGGTATGTTGTCGGCGGTATCGCCCGTCAACATCAGGAAGTCTACAATTTGATCCGGCCGCACGCCGAACTTCGCCACGACACCAGCCACATCCTGTCGCTCGTTCGTCATGGTGTTTACCAGTTCAACGTGCTCGTTCACCAGCTGCGCCAGGTCTTTGTCCCCGGTTGAAACAATGGTGCGCACGTCTTCGCGTGTGGCACGATAAGCCAGCGTGGCGATGATATCGTCCGCTTCGACGCCTGGAACGGCCAGCACCGGCCAGCCCAATGCCATTACCGCTTTATGGATAGGCCCGATTTGTGCTGCAAGCTCGTCGGGCATGGATGGCCGATTGCCTTTGTACAAAGGGTAGATATCATCACGGAACGTGGGACCCTTGGCATCGAATACGCAAGCGGCGTAGTCCGCCTTGTGATCCTGCACCAGTTTTCTTAACATCGAGATGACACCATAAAGGGCACCGGTGGGTTCCCCTTTGGCGTTTCTTAGGTCGGGCATCGCGTGATAGGCTCGATACAGATAGCTCGACCCATCAACTAGTAACAAGGTTTTTTTCATGTCAAACAATAAAGTAGTCCGTATGCCGGCAACGCAGCAGATCCCTGAGATTATGTCAGAGATGCAGGCTGCTGCCGAGACTCTCCAGGAAATAGGCTGGGGCGTGAGCATTTTTGGCAGCGCCCGCATTCTTCCCGATTCCCCTTACTATGCATTGAGCGAAGCTTTGGGCGCGCGGCTGGCGAAGGCGGGCTTGACCGTCATTGCCGGCGGTGGCCCCGGAATTATGGAAGCCGCCAACAAAGGCGCCTTCCAGGCGGGCGGCAGAAGTGTAGGCCTGAACATCAAATTGCCACGCGAGTCATCCAACAACCTTTACCAGACGCACAGTCTTTCATTCGATTACTTCTACTCGCGCAAAGCAACCTTCTTCATGCACAGCGCGGCTTACATCGCCCTGCCCGGTGGTTTCGGCACGCTCGACGAGCTCTTCGAAGTCCTTACCTTGGTGCAGACACGTAAAATTCCCAAAGCGCCTATTGTGCTGATCGGCGTGTCATTCTGGTTCGGGCTGATCGAATGGGCGAAAACACATTTGCTTGAAAATCGCCTGATCGGGCCCCGGGATCTTGACCTTCTGACCATTACCGATGACGTCGACCTGGCCATGCAGCAGATAGAAGCGCATTGCAGCGAATTCGCCGACCAGCGCGACTTCGCCCCTGCCCTGCCGGAATAACTCCCGGCGCTTTTTCCACTTATTGAATCCGGAGTCTCATGCTAACCACTACGCTACCTCTATCCTTGAACGAACCCGCCTTGTTCAGAACCGATGCGTATATTGACGGCAAGTGGGTACAGGCCGCCGATGGCGGCACGTTTGCGGTCGACAACCCTGCCACCGGCAGCGTCATCGCCCAAGTCAGCAACGTTAGTCAGGATCAAACGCAAGCCGCAATCAATGCGGCAACCGCCGCATTCAAGGGGTGGCGGGCCCGTACAGGCAAGGATCGCGCGGTTATTCTTCGACGATGGTTCGATTTGATCATCGCCCATAGCGAAGACCTCGCCCAATTGATGACGCTCGAGCAGGGCAAGCCGCTGGCCGAGTCACGCGGCGAAATCGTCTATGGCGCGTCCTTCGTGGAATGGTTCGCCGAGCAGGCCAAGCGCGTGAACGGCGACATCATGGCGTCACCAAATAGCGCGAACCGCATGCTTGTCATGCGCGAACCTATAGGAGTATGCGCGGCCATCACGCCTTGGAACTTTCCGAATGCCATGATTACCCGCAAGGTCGCCCCCGCGCTGGCCGCCGGATGCACCATTGTCCTGAAGCCCGCTGAACAAACGCCGTTGTCGGCCTTGGCGTTGGCTGAACTAGCCGAACGGGCCGGCATCCCCGCTGGCGTGCTCAATATCATCACGGCGGACAGCGACCGCTCGATAGCCATAGGGAAGGTATTGTGCGCCAGCCCGCAGGTCAAGAAGCTGACCTTCACAGGCTCGACTCCGGTGGGCCGCATACTCATGGAACAAAGCGCCCCAACCATCAAGAAGCTTTCACTCGAACTTGGCGGGCATGCACCTTTCATCGTGTTCGACGACGCCGATCTGGATGCGGCCGTGGAAGGCGCCATGATCTCCAAATACCGCAATGCGGGTCAGACTTGTGTGTGCGCCAACCGCTTTTACGTGCACGAAGCTGTATATGACGCTTTCGTCGCGAAGCTCTCAGCCAAAGTGGCTGCATTGCAAGTGGGTGACGGTTTCACCGACGCAATCACCCAGGGTCCGCTGATCGACCAGGCCGCACTGAACAAGGTACAGGAACACGTCGATGACGCCGTGAGCAAGGGTGCCAGCATCGCCACCGGCGGGCAGCCACATGCCCTGGGGGGCCGGTTCTTTCAGCCCACCATACTGGCCAACGTCACGGAGCAAATGCTGTGCATGCGCGAAGAAACCTTCGGGCCCGTGGCGCCCGTGGTCAAGTTTACCGACGAGAATCACGTCATTGAACTCGCGAACAACACCGAATTCGGCCTTGCCTCCTACTTCTACAGCCGCGATATCGGTCGCATCTTCCGGGTCGCCGAAGCGTTGGAATACGGCATGGTAGGGGTTAATACCGGCCTCATTTCCAACGAGGTCGCACCCTTTGGCGGCGTGAAGCAATCAGGCCTGGGGCGCGAGGGTTCCATATACGGCATGGACGAATTCATGGAGATGAAGTACGTGTGCCTGGGCGGCATGAACTGACACTGGTTCCAGTTAATACAAGCATCTGGACCTAGTCGGCACCAGCGACAATGTGCACTATCCATTCAGTAAGCGACATGAACACCGCAGCCCTGCGCGTCGCGATAACCTGAATGGAGAACAGCCATGAACACACTGTTACACCGCGTGCGATCCGCCACCGTGCTGGGAATTGCAGCCGGCGTCATCGGCCTTGCCGTGCCAACCGCACAGGCGCAAACCAAAGTTGTCGTGGGTTATCAGCAAATCGTCGGACCCTTCGTAAGCGCCATCGCCGACGGACGGTTCGACAAGGCCGCCAAGGAAGCCGGCTACCAGATTGACTGGCGCCAGTTCAGTTCGGCCGGAGACATTTCCAGCGCCTTCGCATCGCGCGATGTACCCATAGGCGTTCTAGGCTCCACGGGGATCACCGCAGCGGTCACCCGCGGCGTCGATATCGAACTATTCTGGATACTCGACAACATCGGAAAATCCGAAGCGCTGGTCGCGCGCAATGGTTCGGGCATCACCAAGCCGGAACACCTGGTTGGGAAAAAAGTGGGCGTGCCATTCGTATCGACTGCGCATTTCCACCTGCTGGTCGGCCTGGACAAGCTTTGGGATGTGGAGGCCTCCAAGGTAAACATACTAAACTTGCAGCCGCCACAAATCGTAGCCGCATGGCAGCGCGGCGACCTTGACGCCGCCTACGTCTGGCCGCCCGCATTGACCGAAATAATGAAGAACGGGACCATCATTGCGGACTCCGAACAAATCGGCAAGGAAAGCGTGCCAACCTTCGATGGCATTGTGGCCGACCGCGAGTGGGCTAAACAAAATACCGGTCTAATGGCGGCATTTACAAAGGTGCTAGCAGAGTCGTATAAAGACTATAACGACAACAGCGCTTCGCTTACCGCCGACTCCGCCGGGATCAAGGGAATTGTCAAACTGATAGGCGGCAACCCGGACGACATACTTTCGGCGCTCAAGCTGCTTATCTTCCCAAACGCGCAGGAACAAGCCTCCAGCACTTGGCTCGGAGGGGGAAAAGATAGTGGTGCAGTCAAGGCGCTTACCGCTAGCGCGGAGTTTTTAAAGGCGCAACGTCAAATCGACAAATCTCTTACCGACTACACGCCATTCGTCAATGCATCCTATGCCGAGGCGGCTGCCAAGTAGGCGACACCATAAGGGTGACAGCATGACCGCAGCGGTGGCCAGCTTAAGTGTCAAAGGCGCACATGTTACCTACCCCGCCCTCGAGCACGGCGATGCCATTGTCGCCTTGCAAGACATCAATCTCGAAATCCGCGAGGGCGATTTCGTCGTAGCGTTAGGCGCATCCGGTTGCGGCAAGACTACCTTGTTGAATCTGCTTGCCGGATTCCTGTCACCCAGCCAGGGCGAGCTGCTGTTGGGCGGCAAACCCATAGTTGGTCCGGGTGCAGACCGGGGTGTCGTCTTCCAGAAACATGCCTTGCTGCCATGGCTGAATGTCATGGAGAACACTGAATTCGGACTGAAGCTTCAAGGGGTGCCCAAGGTCCAGCGAAGAGCGGTCGCAAGCAAGAATCTTGCGCTGGTGGGGCTGCAGGACTTCCCTGACCACATGATTTATCAGCTTTCCGGAGGCATGCAGCAGCGTGTCGGGATCGCTCGCGCCCTGACGTGCGATCCCGCCATGCTTCTTATGGACGAGCCAATGGCGGCGCTCGACGCGCTTACGCGCGAAACCATACAGGAACTGTTGCTGGACGTATGGCAACACACGCGCAAAATGTTCTTCTTCATTACGCACAGTGTCGAGGAAGCCTTGTTCCTGGGATCCCGGCTCGTTCTCATGTCGCCCCGACCGGGCCGCATTACCAACACCTACGAGGTCGATTTCAACAAACGCTATCTGGAAAGCCGCAATGCCCGAGCGGTCAAGTCCAGTCCCGACTTCATCGCTATGCGTGAAACGATACTCAGCATTATTTACGGCGACGAGAAGGCAGCTGCCGCAGGGGATTTGGGCAATGCATAAGCCGCTGTACTCCGGCAAGCCGGTGACGCCAGGCAAGGTCTACGGAGCACCCGGCGCCGGACACAGCGGCTCCATTAGCGTCATGACGGCAGTGGTGCTTGCGTTTGCCTGGTTTCTTGTCACGAGTATGGACTGGGTCAAGCCAATTTTCTTGCCGTCCCCATTTGCTGTCTATGGCAAATTCATCGAAGCCATGACGCAAGGCGTTGCCAATTCGACGCTGGCCCAGCATACAAGCGCCAGCCTGGGTAGAGTCATGGGCGCCTTCCTGCTGGCGCTCGTAACCGCCGTGCCCGTGGGTATTCTCATGGGAGTCAACCGCGTGGTGCGTGGCCTGTTTGATCCTATCATCGAATTCTACCGGCCACTACCGCCGCTGGCTTACCTTCCACTTGTCATTATCTGGTTTGGCATAGATGAATTTCCCAAGGTCTTTCTCATTTACCTGGCGATCTTCGCGCCCATGGCCATCGCCGCACGCTCAGGCGTCAAGTCGGTTTCCATCGAGCAAATACACGCGGCCTACGCCATGGGCGCTTCCAGCCGCCAAATCATCACGCACGTCATCGTCAAGGCAGCAATGCCGGAGATCTTCACAGGAATGCGGATTGGCATCGGCGTCGGATGGACGACGCTGGTCGCCGCCGAAATGGTGGCTGCGTCCCGCGGCCTGGGCTTCATGGTATTGAACGCGGCGCAATACCTGGCAAGCGACACCGTCATCATGGGGATTATTGTTATCGGCTTTTTCGCCTTCATGTTTGATTTACTGCTGCGTTACCTGGAGCGAATCCTTATTCCATGGAAAGGCAAGGTTTAGGCCGCCCACCATGAACGACCCCGCCTTTTCATCGCCCACCGTACTGTGGGCCACACTATTCCAGCAACAACGTAGCTCGGGTCTGACACTGCAAGGCCGGATCCGCCAAATGCTGGTGTCCGCCATTCTTACCGGCCACTTGCCGCCCGGCGCCCCCGTGCCGTCCAGCCGACGGCTCTCGGAAAACCTGAACATCGCGCGCAACACGGTTGTCTTCGCATACCAGCAACTGGTCTGCGAGGGCTATTTGATCTCGCGCGAGCGTAGCGGCCACTATGTTGCCGACGATGTATTTAATGGACACTTGGCGGCGCACAACGTCGTGGCCAATCCTGACCCGGCGCCTGCGGCGGCGCCCGGCGCGCAATGTTCGCCTTCATGGCCGCAGCGCCTGGCCTTTTTGCCTTCCCGCCAACGCAACGTCTCCAAGTCCGCTAACTGGCAACGCCTTCCCTACCCGTTCGTATACGGCCAGTTCGACGCCAATCGCTTCCCCACTGCGGAATGGCGGGAATGCTCTACACGCGCGCTGTCGGTCCTTGGCATAAAGAGCTGGGCGCCAGACCTGATTGCCAGTGACGACCCTGCGCTCGTCGACGCAATACGCACACAGGTATTGCCTAGCCGGGGCATCTGGGCGCAGAAAGACGAAATCATAATAACGGTGGGGGCTCAACACGCCTTATATCTCCTGGCCGACTTGCTCATGCATCGCCACACTGTCATCGGCATGGAAGATCCCGGCTACCCCGACGCGCGCAATATCTTCGCCCACCGCAGCGACCAGGTGCGGCCCCTTGCCGTCGATGCGCAAGGACTATGCATGACGCCAGACCTGCACCAATGCGACTACATCTTCGTGACGCCCAACCACCAGTGTCCCACCGGCGCCATTCTTGCGCTGGAAAGGCGGACTGCCCTGCTTAGCCTGGCCTGCAAGTTCGATAGCATCATTATCGAAGACGACTACGAAACCGACAGTCCATACAGCACGCCGCCAGTTGCGGCGCTCAAGAGCCTGGATCGCGATGGGCGCGTCATCTATGTAGGCAGTCTCTCGAAGAGTTTCGCGCCAGGTTTGCGCCTGGGCTATATATTGGCTCCGCCCGCACTTGCGCCGGAACTACGCGCCCTGCGCCGCCTGATGCTGCGCCATCCTTGCGCCTATGTTCAGCGCGCTTTCGCGCTTTTCATATCGCTGGGCCACCATCACGCGCTATTGCGGCGCCAATCGGAGCTATACGCGCAGCGCGCGCTGTGTCTGGCCCAGGCGCTACGCACGCACCTGCCTGAGTTCCAGCTGAACCCCATGTATGGCGGATCCTCGTGCTGGCTGAAAGCGCCGCCGGGGGTGGACGTGCAGCGTCTGGCGATTGCGGCATTACAGGAAGGCGTGGTCATCGAACCCGGTCAGGCGTTCTTTCATCGGCCGGACGCTGCCGCAGGTTATATGCGGCTGGGTTTCAGCTCGATTGGGATCGACAAGATACCTGCCGGGATCGAGCGGCTGGCCAAGGCATACAAGGGGCTGGGTGATTTCGGTGCATGCAGGTGATGGGTCATTACACGCCGCGGAATCATTACACGCTGCGGAATCATTACACGCCGCTGGTGGGAGGCCGTGCGATTGC
>CAZONP010000053.1:0-1210 GCA_964581155.1 uncultured Candidimonas sp.
CCTGAGCGCTTGCCTGGATTTGCCACATGGAATTGAATAGCCCGTTTCCCCGCCTAAGCTCGGCCGGTGCAGCATCCTCGACGATTGTTCCATCGGTCATCATCACAATCCGGTCAAACGTGTTCAGCGTGGACAATCGATGCGCCACCGCAATCACCGTCCGTCCGTCGATAAGGCTCTCCAGCGCCCGCTGCACGTCGCGCTCCGCGCGGCTGTCCAGGGCGGCCGTCGCCTCGTCGAGTATGAGAATAGGCGCGTCCTTCAGGAATGCCCGCGCAATACCCAGCCGCTGGCGTTGGCCGCCGGACAACGTCGCCCCCCGCTCGCCGATTACGGTGTTGTATCCATGGCTAAGCTGGCGTATGAATTCGTCACACTGCGCCATGCGGGCAGCCGCGTATACTTCCTCGTCGCTGGCATCCGGCCGCCCATATCGTATGTTGTCCATCACCGACCGGCGAAACAGGCTGATGTCTTGCGGAACAACGGCAATGCCGGCGCGCAAACTGTCCTGCGTCATCTCCGTCACGGGTGTGCCGTCGATCAACACCTGCCCCTGCTGGACGTCGTCAAGACGCTGGATCAGGCCTAACAAAGTAGATTTTCCGCCCCCGGACGGGCCCGCCAGTCCAATCTTCTGGCCAGCAGGTATCAGCAGGTTGAAATGTTCAAAAACAAGGTGCCCGTCGGGATAGCGGAACGTCACATCCCGGAACTCGATCGTGCCTTGCCGTGGCGCAATGGGCAAGGCGTGCGGATGATCGACCAAGCCATGACGCTGGCCAATGACATTCAGCATCTCGGTCAGGACGCCGAACTCCTGCGACGTACCCACCAGCGCCAACGCAAGGTCGCGAGAGCCATGCAGGATACGAAACGTCAGAGCGCTGACCAGCACAACATCACCTGCGGTCACGGCGCCCAGTTGCCATGATCGGATCGCCCAGGCCAGCATGGTTCCCGCCATAAGCCACAAGCAAATATCGTGAAGGACGCGTGCCTTCTCCAGGTACATCCAGCTCTTGCGCTGTGCCTGAGCTTCGACACCAAAGGCGGCGGCCAGCCGTGCGCGCTCTCGCTCACGACCCGAAAATGCCTTGACAGTCCACACGTTGGATACCGTGTCGACGATCTCGCCGCCGACGACGGCAGCCTCCCTGCCGTAGGCCTCGTGCAACGGCCGCCCCCGCACGCCGAACGCAATGATCAG
>CAZONP010000053.1:1310-11840 GCA_964581155.1 uncultured Candidimonas sp.
CGGTTATTGGCCCAGCCGGGATAGTCGGTAATGGGATACAGGCATATCCCGCCCAGGGGCACGCCATTTTCCAGCGCCGCGTAGGCCTCGTCGCACACGTAACGCAACCATGGTGCCCTATGTTCACCCTCTGCCCCGGTCTCGGCAATAAAAAGGGGGCGGCGATAGCGCTGGTGGGTTTCCGCCAGAATTTCACGCAGAGGCCGGTATAACGGGCTGTCCCGCCTGATCGTTCGCCCACCCAATATCCATTGATTGTTGGAGTAGTAGTTCACGCCAATGATGTCCAGCTGACTGATACCGCCCCCGAGCTGCGGGTGCGCTGTTCCTGCCAGCATGTCCCATGCCTCGAACTGAGCCTGCTGTGCATGCGCCGCCCGTGCACGACTGCGCGGCGACTTCGGCACCACATTGATCACTGGATCGATATGGACGATGCGCGCCTGCGGATCGACATGGCGGATGGCGTCGGCTGCGGCCAAGGCCGCCCGCACAAGCTGGGTCTTGAGCTCCATGCCACGCCGGGTCGTCGATGGGTTGAACAATGCCATGTCGCCGCCGGCCCATGCCCAGAAGGAAATCTCATTTACCGGGCAGTAGTATGGAGTGCGGGGCGACTCGTCGCGCACGAGCGCCGCGACGTTGCCCGCAAAGGCGGCGAAGCGTTCGATGAATTCCGGCGACCAGATATCGATGTCGTCCGGCCATCCATAATGGCACAGGTCCCAAATGGGCTGCACTCCCGCACGACCCGCCGCTCGCAACATATCAATAAAGCTCGACCAATCGTATTGACCCGGCGACTGTTCGATCAAGTGCCAGCGCAAGCCGTCGCGTACGGTTGCTATGCCATGAGCCCGCAATACTTCATAGTCGCGCAAGGCATAGGCATCGTGATGAGTCGTTTTGATGAGGTCCAGGCGCCGGCCGTCCCGGCGCCTGTGGGTGGAACATTCAAATCCACCCAGGAAAAAACTATTGAAAAGTTGCGTCATGTTCCAAGCGATGGCCTTGCCTTGCTGTTAGCGTGTCCATAACCGCCGTGTTCAAGCTTCTTGCGCGGCGACTGCGGACCTGTCTTCCCACTCGTGCACTCTGCGATCCATCCGTTCGTAGACAGAAAGTGCCTGTGCGACGACCTGATCCATATTGAAATAACGGTAGGTCGCCAAGCGGCCAACAAACGTGACCCCAGTGGTCCTGTCGGCAAGTTCCTGATACCGACGAAACAGGGCGGCGTTCTCTGGGCGGGGGATGGGGTAGTACGGCTCGCCGTGCGCGCTCGGAATTTCGTACGTCACACTCGTTTTACGATGTTGCTGTCCCGTCAGATATTTATACTCGGTGATGCGGGTGTACTGCACGTCCTCCGCCGGGTAATTGACAACAGCGGCCGCCTGGAACTGCGCCTGATCCAGCGTGACATGCTTGAACTCAAGCGACCGATACGGCAATGACCCAAACCGGTAGTCGAAGAATTCGTCCACCGGCCCGCAATAAATCAAATGCCCGTACCGGACGGTGTCGCGCACATCCTGGAACGACGTATTGGTGGCCACCGTAATGTTGGGGTGATCCAGCATCTTCTGGAACATGCGCGTGTATCCATGCAGCGGCATGCATTGAAAGCGGTCCGTGAAATAACGATCATCCAGTGACGTGCGCGCCGGTACACGTGCAGCCACCGACTTGTCCAGCTGCGACGGGTCAAGTCCCCATTGCTTGCGCGTGTAGCCTCGGAAGAATTTTTCGTACAGATCGCGTCCAACCGTGCTGACGACGATATCTTCCGACGTGACTACGTTCGGAATCGTTTCGGCCTGAGATGCAAGGAATGACTCTGCCTGCTCGGAAGTGAATCTGCGTCCATAAAGCATCGACAACGTGGTCAGGTTGATGGGCATGGGCACCAGCTTGCCATCCACCTGGGCCAACACCCGATGCTCGTAAGCTCGCCATTCGGTGAAGCGCGACAGATACTCCATTACTTTGACCGAATTCGTATGGAAAATATGGGGACCGTACCGATGCACCAGAATACCGTCATCGTTGTAATGGTCAAAGGCATTGCCGCCGACGTGCGGGCGCCGGTCAATAACCAGCACCCGCTTGTTGCGGCCGGCCGCCAAGCGTTCGGCGAGCACACTTCCGGCATAGCCCGCACCCACGACCAGGTAGTCATAGTAGTCACCCGCGCCCGGCGTGCGCCGCAGGCGAAATGGCAGTGTGACGGCCGCCGCATCCTGCTGGCTTTTACGCATCACGTCACACATTGCCTGCCAAGTGCAATCCCAGGACATGCTTCCCAATATTTGATCCGCCTGGGCATACAATGCCGCACGGTCCGATGCCCTGGCGAGTTCGGCCTCGATGCCGGCCACAAATTCCCTGGCGGTCGCCGCAATGCGCACCATGCCGCTGGCGCCGTAGCTGCGGACCACATCGACGATGGGTGTCGATACCACCGCACGCCCGCCCGCCAGATATTCCGGTGTTTTTGTCGGGCTGATGAAGCGCGTGGAATCGTTCAGGGCGAATGGCATCAAGGCGACGTCCCAGCCTGCCAAATAGTAAGGCAACTCTGAGTACGTCTTGCTGCCAAGATAATGAATATTCGGGCGTTGCGGCAAGCTGGCTGGATCAATTTTCACGACCGGCCCCACCAACACAATGTTCCAGTCGGGACGCGACACCGCCAACGCGTCGAGCAAATCAATGTCCAGACGCTCGTCCAGCACACCGTGGAAGCCCAGACGGGGATGGGCGATGCCCACTTGGTCCAAGGGCTCATTCAGTTTGAGCCGCGCCTGCGCAAAGTGTTCAACGTCGACACTGCTGGGAAATGGATGGACGGACGGGTGCAAGACACGCTTTGCCTGGTAGAGGCTGTATCCGCCGGTGAAGACGACATCGGCGCGGCTGAGCAACTGACGCTCACGGTCGATAAGCTGGACGGGAGCACCACGAAACGCCGCCAGTTCGTCCATGCAATCATAGACCACCAAGTCGGCACGCAATTGCTCTGAAAATGCCAAACTCATGGGGGTGTAGTACCAGAGCGTCATTTTTTGCGCGGCGCGAGAGCCAAGGTATTGGTCGATCAGCCTCCGCTGCTCATGCTCTTTTTGCTGCTCGCTCAACCCGTTGGGTAAACGCGGCACGAGCACATGTACGCCTTCCGGTTCTTCGCGGACTTCAAGCCACGCGGCGTTGTCATCGTCGGGAACCGGCTCCTCGACATATAAGACGTCAAAATAACGTGCGAACCGCGCCATTAAGTGCTGTGGACGTTGGTAAACGAAGTCCCAACGCAAGTGTGAAAAGCAGACAAGCAATGGACGCGAGGCGCAGGAGGCCCTGCTAGCGTTAGCCGGAATCATGTTGCCACCCTAAAGGAGTTTATGTGATCGGCCCAGAAATGGGCCTAGTCACCTAGCAATTGCCATGCCTTCCCTACGCTGTGGAACCGCTCGTTGGCGGGCATATCGCTACGCAGGAATGAGTGCCGCATCGCCGGCCCAGCTAGTTACTATGGCTGCCGGTGATGGGCAACACGATACCCGTGATGTAGCTTGAGCATGCGGCCGAAGCCAAAAATACGTAGGCCGGCGAAATCTCTTCAGGCTGGGCAGGCCTCTTGAAATCCGTCTTGCTTCCGAACGACTTGATTTTCTCGGGCGGTTGATCGGCCGGATTCAGTGGTGTCCATACAGGCCCGGGCGCGACGGCATTGACGCGTATGCCCTGACTGGCAAGACTGCCGGCCAGGGACATGGTGAACGTATGGATCGCCCCTTTGGTGGTGGAGTAGTCCAGCAGTTGGGGGCTACCCTGCAAACCCGTCACCGATCCGGTATTAATGATGCACGCGCCCTGTTTCAAATGCGGCAACGCCGCGCGGGCCATGTAGAAGTATCCATAGATATTGGTGCGCAACGTCTCATCGAAGCGCTGGTCGGTAATATCGAGCAGGGATTCAGCATGCTCCTGGAAGGCGGCATTATTCACAAGAACATCCAGTTTGCCGAATTCCCGTACCACTTGGCCGACCGCATCGTCACAGAAATGAGAATCCTTCACATCGCCCGATATGACGAGGCAGCGTCGCCCTTCAGCCTCGACACACTCTTTGGTTTTCCGCGCGTCCACATGTTCGTTCAGGTAAAGCACGGCGACGTCGGCCCCCTCTCGAGCGAACAGTACAGCCACGGCGCGGCCAATACCCGAATCCCCCCCTGTGACGATGGCAGTCATTCCTTCCAGTTTCCCGCTGCCACGATATGCGGGCGCCATGAATTGCGGCTCCAGGATCAAGTCCTCTTCCAGGCCCGGCTTCTCCAGATGCTGCTCGGGTAGCGGAGGTTCGGGATAATCACGGGCTCCTGTCTGCACAGCGGCGGAGTCATCGGCGCTTTTCTTGTCATCCGAGTTCATCGGCGGTCTCCAGAGTGATTCAGGTCGCGGCAGTGGCAGCACATGCTATGCCCGCCCTTGCGTCTGGTGAGCCGGGCAATGACGTTTACGCGAGTTTTCTGAAACCGTTATCCATCCAGGCGGTGGCACTTTGGACGGTGAGTTTGTACCCTGTCGACACGGCAACCTGGGCCAACTGTTCACCGAATTGATCGTAAGCACTGAGCGTGGCATACGGATGATCGTCGTCCGGCGTTATGTCGAACTTGACGTTAATTGATCCTGCGGCGCCCGCTATGTTGACGTTCTTGTGGAGCAAGGCGTGCAACTGTTGCTCATGCCGGCGCAATACTTCGGTAGCCGTCTTGACGAGCGTATAAAACGCGTTCCCGTCCAGCGGCTTCGGGTTCTTCTTGTCGCGTCCCATCGTCCAAGGACCGACCAGAGCCGGCTCGGCTTCCCCGTCCTTCACCATCTCGACCGCCCAACCGTCGTCGTCTCCATTCTTGATGACGCGCGCCGTCCAGCCATCGTCTTGCCAAAGTCTGGCCTCTTGAGTTGTATCGCCGCTCACTGTAGTTGCTCCGTTGCACTGTTGATCAACTGACAGTTTACAGGGCCGTGTCCAGGAACATCATGACGGCGAATCCGCCCATGAGGCCAACAGTAGCCGGCGTCTGATGGCCGTTTCTGTGGGTTTCAGGAATGACCTCGTGCGACACCACGAAAATCATGGCGCCGGCGGCAAGCCCCAGGCTGATCGGATAGGCAACTGGAAAGCCGGTTGCCATGCCGACCCCAACCAGTGCGCCCAATGGCTCCATGAGTCCGGAGCCGATGGCCACCAGCACGGCCTGCACCGCCGTGAGACCGGTCGCGCGCAGGGCAAGTGCCACGGCCAAGCCTTCGGGTATGTCTTGCAGGGCAATGGCAGTGGTGAGCGGTAGTCCTACGCTCATGTCGCCCTTGGAGAAGCTCACGCCAATAGCCATGCCTTCGGGCAGGTTATGCAGAATAATGGCCAGTACGAAGAGCCAAACACGGCTGATGCGTTCGCTATTCGGGCCGTAGGTTCCGGCGCTTTCGTGCTCGTGCGGCGTAAAGTAATCCAGCCCCAGCATCAGCAATACACCCAGGCCCAAACCCACCACCACGACAAAGGCTCCGCCAAACCCGCTCCCCAGTACCGCTTCGGCCGCCTCCAGGCCAGGCAGGATCAAGGAAAACGAACTGGCCGCCAGCATCATGCCGGCCGCAAAGCCCAACATGGTATCTTGCGTGCGCGTTGACACCTCGCGCAGGCCAAAGGCAAAGACCGCCCCCAGCGCGGTAGCCCCGAATCCCGCCAGTCCGCCTAACGCCGCGTACACCACGTTGCCGCGATTCTCGCCGGTGAACGACTGATAGCCGCTGGCGATCAACAGCCACAACACGGCAACGCTGGCCGCAGCCATGCCGAGTGTGATGGCGGGATTGGCCCGCGCCTGCGTGCCCCAGGCGGCCCAAAGGGAAGTTGATACGGCTTGCGGATTTTCCATGAAAACAAGTATATGCCGTGGCTGCAATTAGAGGAGCGGCTGCTCCGCATAAAATTTGCGTAACGCCGCAACGGCTTCTTCCGCCGTGTCGACGATGCTGAACAAGCTGGTGTCATCGGGCGCGATCATGCCTTCGTCGACAAGAAAGTCGAAGTCGATCAAGCGGCTCCAGAAGGCAGTATTGAGCAGCACGATGGGAATGCGCGGCATCTTGTGCGTTTGCACCAGCGTCAACACCTCGAACAATTCATCCAGCGTGCCGAACCCGCCAGGAAACGCGATCAGTGCCTTGGCCCGCAATAGAAAGTGCATCTTGCGCAGAGCGAAGTAATGAAAGCGGAAAGCCAGCTCCGGCGTGATAAATGGATTTGGGTGTTGCTCGTGAGGCAATGTGATATTCAGGCCGATGGACCGTACCCCCGCCTCGAATGCCCCCCGGTTGGCCGCCTCCATGATGCCCGGGCCGCCACCGGTCATGACCACCAGATCGCATGGCCCTTCGTGCTGGAAACAGCGCGATGCCATGTCGCCGAAACGCCGGGCTTCGTCATACCAGTGCGACTGCTCGACCCGCCGCTCGGCCATTTTCAATCCGCTGATAGCCACCGCATCGCCGGGCTGGGCATGCAATTGCGCCTCAGCACGCGCAAAATTGACTTTTGCCTCTTCCGGGGACATTATGCGGGCGCTGCCAAATACCACGACAGTTGCCCGTATGCCAAGTTGGCGCAACGTCAGTTCGGGTTTAAGCAGTTCAAGCTGCAGGCGGATCGGACGAAGATCCTCGCTGGCCAGGAATTCGACGTCTTCTTGCGCCAACCGGTAGGCCTCGCCCGCCATAATGGCTTCCAGCAGCGCTTCCCGTTCAATGTCGTCAATCATGTTGTCATGCCTAAAAGCTAATACTAGCGGCAGAAAATTTGTCTGTCACGCGCATGCTAGCATGCTCACTTCAGCGGCTACGCGCGCCGCATGCCGAACAAATAAAAACGCAGATCACGCACGGGCGACATGTTCAAAATCTCGCATATTTCCGCCGGTTTCATCGCCGTTCTCGTCGGCTATAGCAGCTCGGTAGCCATTATTTTCCAGGCAGCCAGCGCTGCCGGCGCAAGCGCGGCGGAGCTGTCATCCTGGATGTGGGCCCTGGGTATCGGCATGGGACTGAGCTGCATCGGTTTATCGCTACGGTACCGCACGCCGGTCTTGACCGCTTGGTCCACCCCTGGCGCGGCATTGTTGGTTACAGGCCTGTCTGGTTTGAGTATGAACCAGTCCATAGCCGCATTTCTCTTGTCTTCATTACTTGTCACCTTGTGCGGGATTACCGGCTGGTTCCAGAAGATCATGCACTACATCCCTCGGCATATCGCGGCGGCAATGCTGGCCGGTATATTGATACGCTTCGGCATGGATCTTTTTACAGCAATGCAGACCCAGGCGATGCTGGTCCTGCTAATGTTCGCGACCTTCATGGTCGGGCGCGCCTGGCTGCCACGCTACACCGTGCCATTGGCTCTGGCCGCAGGTGTGGCCTACGCAGCGGTCGGCGGCTTACTGAACGTGGAGATACTTGACTGGACTCCCGCAGTGCCCGTGCTCATGGTACCCGAGTTCTCCGCAGCAGCCCTGCTGGGCGTGGGCGTTCCGCTTTTCATCGTGACGATGACATCTCAGAATATACCCGGCCTGGCAGTCCTGCGCGCCAATGGTTACGACACCCCTGCGTCGCCACTCATCACCTGGACCGGAATCACCGGCTTGATACTGGCCCCCTTTGGCGGTTTTTCGTACAATCTTGCCGCCATCACGGCGGCGATTTGCATGAGCAGGGATGCCGACCCCGACGCGTCACGACGCTATATGGCATCGGTATGGGCGGGCGTTTTTTATCTGTTTACCGGCATATTCGGCGCCACGGTCGTAGGCTTATTCACGGCGTTTCCAGTGGAATTGGTGGCTGCCATTGCCGGACTTGCGTTATTGGGCACCATAGGAAATAGCCTGGCCGGAGCACTGGCCAACGATGATGGCCGCGAAGCCGCGCTGGTCACCTTCGTTGGTACCGCCTCGGGTTTCAGCATATTGGGAATCGGCAGTGCCTTCTGGGGGCTGGTGTTTGGGATTGCGGTTCATATGGCGACTCGCCACAAGGCAAGCGGACGTTGATTCCGCATGACTTGGTGTCCACCCCTATGCCATTCGTTCTAATCCGCTCGTCGACGGCATTACACCGCCACGGTTCCCACGCGGATATTATTCTCCTGTAACGCCTGACGTATGGCTTTGGCGAATACCACCGCGCCAGGCTGATCACCATGAATGCATAAGGTATCGGCGCGTACTGGAATCCGGCTGCCCTCTTGCGTTGTGACGGTGCCCCGCTGGACCATGTCCAGCACTTGCCGTATAGAAACTTGCGGGTCTTCGATCATGGCCCCGGCCTGCTGGCGCGAGGTCAAGGAGCCATCAGGCTGATACGTTCGGTCGGCGAAGACTTCATGCGCAACGCTTAGGCCAAGGTCAGTTGCTATGCGGGCCTGAGCACTGGCAGCCAGCGCATACAGCACCAGCGCAGGGTCGACGTCGTAGACCGCTTGCGCTATTGCTTTGGCCAAATCCGCGTCCTTTGACGCCATGTTATATAAAGCGCCATGCGCCTTCACATGGTGAAGCCGGGCGCCTTGACTTGCCGCGACGCCTGCCAGTGCGCCCACTTGCACCACCACGATATCGTAGGCTTCTTGCGGCGAGATGGCGATATTTCTGCGTCCGAACCCGGCCAAATCCGGCAAGCCCGGATGTGCGCCCAACGCCACCCCGTGCCTTATGGCGGCTTCCACGGTTTTACGCATGACGGTTGCATCGCCAGCGTGATACCCGCAAGCAATATTGGCCGACGTGACATAGGGAAGTATGGCCTCGTCCTGGCCCATGGACCAGGCCCCGAAGCTTTCACCCATATCGCAGTTCAGATCGATTACCAAGTTCATGGGGTAAGCGCCTATGAAACACGGGCCGGCGCACGCCGGCCAATCCGGCGTGGGCGACCCGCTTTTACAACGATAATAACGCCTAGAAGAAGCCCATAGCATTGGGGTCGTAGCTGACCAGTAGACACTTCGTCTGTTGGTACGCAGCCAGCGCCATCTTATGGTTTTCGCGACCTATGCCGGATTGCTTATAGCCGCCGAATGCCGCGTGTGCCGGATACAGGTTATAGCAGTTGGTCCAGACTCGACCCGCCTGAATCTGACGCCCCATCCGGTAGGCGCGCGTACCGTTGCGTGTCCATACACCGGCGCCCAGACCATAGTCCGTCGCATTGGCGAGCTCGACCGCGTGTTCTTCATCCTTGAATTTCATTACCGACGCCACCGGCCCGAAGATCTCTTCCTGGAACACCCGCATGCTGTTTTCGCCATAGAGCAAGGTCGGTTTGACGTAGAACCCTTCATTCAGCCCTTCGCCGGGCGCTCCACGCTCGCCGCCCGTCAGGCATTCGGCCCCCTCGCCTCGGCCGATGTCGATATAGGACAGTATCTTGTCCATCTGAACCTGTGAGACTTGCGCACCCACCATCGTGGCGGCGTCCAAAGGATGCCCTGTTTTTATCGACTCGACGCGCTTGATCGCACGCTCCATGAACTGGTCGTAGATCGACTCCTGCACCAGTACGCGCGATGGGCATGTGCAGATCTCGCCTTGGTTGAGCGCGAACATGGCCATACCTTCAAGCGCCTTATCGAAGAAGGCATCGTCTTCGTCCATGACATCGGCAAAGAATATATTGGGACTCTTCCCACCAAGCTCGACTGTGGACGGAATAAGATTGTCTGCCGCCGCGTGCAGAATGTGCCGGCCGGTGGGCGTGGAGCCGGTGAAAGCCAACTTGGCAATACGCTTGCTGGTCGCCAGGGCCTGACCGGCCTCTTTGCCATAGCCGTTGACGATATTGATGACTCCCGGCGGGAATAGGTCACCCACGAGCTCCATCAGGACCAGAATGGATGCAGGGGTCTGTTCGGCGGGCTTGAGCACAACGCAATTACCGGCGGCCAGGGCCGGCGCCAGCTTCCAGATGGCCATCAGTAGCGGGAAGTTCCAGGGGATGATCTGGCCCACAACGCCCAAAGGCTCGTGAAAATGGTAAGCCACCGTGTCATTGTCGACTTCCGATATACCGCCCTCTTGAGCACGTATGCACCCTGCGAAATAGCGCAGGTGATCGATGGCCAACGGCACGTCGGCCGCCATGGTTTCGCGCAACGGTTTGCCGTTGTCGATGGTGTCGGCCACAGCAAGAACCTTCAGGTTGCGCTCCATGACGTCCGACATTTTCCACAGAATATTGGCACGTTCGGTTGCCGAGGTCTGGCCCCACTTTTGCCGTGCCTTATGAGCGGCATCGAGCGCCAGATCCACGTCGGCGGCATCCGACCTTGCCACTTCGCAGAACACTTGCCCGGTAATGGGCGATACGTTTTCGAAATAGTTTCCCGACACGGGGGCCACCCACTGTCCGCCAATGTAGTTTTCATAATGACGTTTGTACGGGTATTCCACATCGATGCCGAAG